>CAJBPJ010000031.1 GCA_903957465.1 uncultured Opitutia bacterium | reverse complement strand
CCTGAACCTTCGGGGGACTTCGCCATACAAGCCAACGTGCACCAGTCGGCCCTTAAGGCAACTCCTCACGCTCTCGACACCACGCGTTATCTTATGCACGCTACTATCCTATGGGAAAACGCTGGGTCATCAAACTGGGTTCTGGTCTATTGACCCGCAAAAATGGCAGTGTCGACCGCGCACGTATCCGTGACATCATTGATCAGGTAGCTGTACTCCGCCGCAAGGGACACGAAGTCGTTCTCGTCACTTCAGGTGCGATTGCCGCTGGCATGACAACGATGGGCTTAAAAAAGCGTCCAAGTGAAGCCCGAGAACTTCAAGCCTGTGCCACAGTGGGACAACCCGAACTCATGGCAGAGTACCGACGACACCTCGGCCGCCATAAACTTCTCGGCGCACAATTGCTTCTGACCTACTGGGACCTCGATAGCCGCACTTGCATTCGCAACGCACGTGCCACGCTTGATTTCTTACTCTCTCAAAAACGGTTCATTCCAATTATTAATGAAAACGACGCTATTGCGGACGAAGAAATTAAAGTTGGAGACAATGACCGACTTTCCGCTCACGTCGCCGTACTAACCGAAGCCGACTTGCTGATTATTCTTTCGGGTATACCAGGATTAATGACTAAGCCAGATGGCACTGGAGAACTAATTCCGCGCGTGAAACGTATCGACGAACGCATCCGTGCGCTCGCAGGCGGAACAACCTCGGAACGTAATGTTGGCGGAATGGTGACCAAGCTCTTGGCTGCAGAAATAGCAGCCAGTGGAAAAATTGATACCTTCATCGCAGATGGTCGCCGAAAAAATGTGCTCACAGACCTTGCCAAAGGTAAAATCATTGGGACTCGCTTTAGCCTGCAATGAGTAATCTCCGGCAAACCATTGAAGCCCTAGCCCAGAAGGCACGCCAGGCAGCTCGAGTGCTGTCTCTGAGCACGGCAGCTAAACGCACCGAGGCCATTCAGCTAATTGCTCGAGCTATCCGTAAAAACGCTGCCGATATCCTTGCAGCCAACGAAGTAGATTTGAAACACGCTCAAGCGACAGGACTCTCACCTGCGATGCTTGACCGTTTGCGCCTCGATCAAGGCCGACTCGAAGCTGTCGCACTCGCTACAGAAACTGTCGCCACTCAAGCCGATCCGCTCGGCGAAGCTTTGGAGTCCTGGACAAGGCCAAATGGCCTAAAGATTACCAAGCTGCGCATACCCATTGGCCTCATCGCTATTGTCTACGAATCGCGACCCAATGTAACCGTGGATGCAGCGGTACTGTGCCTGCGCTCAGGCAATGCTTGTATATTGCGCGGAGGCCATGAAGCCCTTCGGACAAATCAAGCACTAGCAAATGCGATTCATGAAGGCCTCCAGACTGCGGGCTTACCGACAGAAATAGTGACCCTCGTCCCTGTCGCCGATCGCGAAGCTGTCATGATACTCGGAAGTCTTCGCGGTATCGTGGATCTGATTATCCCGCGCGGCGGACCTGGATTGATTGAAGCTGTCACGGCCACCGCCCAAGTCCCCGTCATAAAACACGATGCGGGTATTTGTCATATCTACGTACACGCAGCCGCAGAGCTACCGATGGCAGAAGTTATTTTATTAAACGCGAAGTGCCAAAAACCCGGAGTCTGTAACGCAGCCGAAACATTACTCGTGGATGCATCGATCGCGGCTAACTTCCTCCCTCAACTCGACACCGCCCTCCGCAGTCGCCAGACAAGCATTCGGGCGTGCCCCTTGGCACAACCTTACATGCCTTCGAGCCATGCGGCCAGTCCTGCCGACTGGGCCACGGAGCATCTATCCCTTATTCTCAATGTGCGCATTGTCCCTGGACTTAACGAGGCCCTCAGCCACATCGCTCAGTACAGCTCAGGGCACTCAGATGCCATTGTTACAAATGACACGATTGTTGCCCAAAGGTTCCTAAGCGAGGTCGACAGCGCCTGCGTTTACCATAACGCCAGCACGCGCTTTACGGACGGTGGTGAGTTTGGCTTTGGAGCTGAAGTTGGAATTAGCACAGGTCGCCTGCATGCCCGTGGCCCAATGGGCGCCCGGGAGCTAACCACATGGAAGTTCACTATACAGGGCAATGGGCAGGCCAGAGCCTAGGCGATAGCTCTTTTCCGTTTGACAGTACACCCTGCGAAAGTCTCTCTGAACCTCCTTTTTGGCTGTCCGGGGTGGTAGCTCAGTTGGTTAGAGCGCCTGCCTGTCACGTAGGAGGTCGCGGGTTCGAGTCCCGTCCATCCCGCCAGCCAAAAAGGTCGATTTTAAGAAACCCAGGCCATCGACTGGGTATTGGTCCTTTTTCCTTTCACCTTCTGGCTAGTCATACAAAAAAGAACATACCATGAGCAAGAAAGTCATCATCATCGGCGCAGGTGGCGTCGGCAACGTTGTCGCCCATAAATGCGCTCAAGCGCATGAACATTTCTCGGAGATCCTTCTGGCCTCTCGCAATGAGAACAAATGCAAGGCGATCGCCGCTGACGTCAAAGCATCTACCGGTCGCACAATCAAAACCGCTGCAGTGGACGCCGATAATGTCCAAGCAACTGTCGCACTCATCCAATCTTTCAAGCCCGACCTCGTCATCAACGTCGCGCTCCCCTACCAAGATCTTCCATTAATGGATGCGTGTTTACACGCGGGCGTGCACTACCTCGATACGGCGAATTACGAGCCACCCAATCTCGCAAAATTTGAGTACTCTTGGCAATGGGCTTACCGTGAACGTTTCGCGAAAGCCGGACTTACCGCGCTTCTCGGCTCAGGCTTCGACCCGGGCGTAACCAATGTTTTCTGTGCCTACGCACAAAAGCACCTTTTCGACACGATCGAAACGATTGATATCATGGATGCCAATGCGGGCGACCATGGTTACGCATTCGCAACCAACTTTAATCCAGAAATCAATATCCGCGAAATCACTCAGCGCGGGCGCTACTGGGAAAAAGGAGAGTGGAAAGAAACCGATCCGCTTTCAGTCAAACAGGTCTACGACTACCCTGTGGTTGGACCTAAAGATAGTTACCTGCTCTACCACGAAGAACTCGAATCACTGGCGATCAATATTAAAGGCCTGAAGCGCATTCGCTTCTTCATGACCTTCTCCGAGCGCTACCTCACTCACTTACGAGTATTGGAGAACGTCGGCATGACCCGGATCGACCCTATCGACTTCCAGGGCCATAAGATTGTGCCGATTCAATTCCTGAAGGCACTTCTACCAGACCCTGCTTCACTGGGACCACGCACCAAGGGCAAGACCTGCATTGGTTGCGAAATCACGGGCACCAAAAACGGTAAGCCTCGCAAGGTCTTCATCTATAACGTTTGCGACCACCAAGAATGCTTCGCTGAAGTAAAATCCCAAGCGATTAGCTACACCACAGGGGTACCCGCTGCGATCGGCGCCATCATGATTGCCAGTGGCCTATGGAAGAAGGCGGGCGTCTGGAATATGGAAGAAATGGATCCAGACCCCTTCATGGAAGAACTCAACAAGCGCGGACTCCCTTGGCACGTAAAAGAACTCGCTGTCTGACGTGGCTGATCCGCTCGCCGATCGCCTTGAAGAGGCTTTTGCCCCACTTGACCTAACACAGGTTCCAAGTCCTTCACACGTACTCCACCGCGGACTCCTCGAAACCAATCTTCGAGTCCTATCGGACGTCCAAGCCCGCTCCGGCGCAAAAATTCTTTTGGCCCTTAAGGGCTTTGCACAGTTCAGCGAAGCTAAGTTGATTCGGCAGCATCTCGTCGGCACGACCTCGAGCGGTCTACATGAAGCACTCCTTGGCCGCGAAGAATTTGGCGGCGAGGTCCATGTATACTCACCGGCCTTTAAAGATGATGAGCTCGACCACTTGCTCCGTCTTGCAGACCACTTGTCGTTTAATTCACCCTCACAGTGGAAACGTTTCCGCGATCGGGTCAAAGCGGCACCGCGCAAGGTCTCTTGTGGCCTGCGTGTTAACCCTGAGCATGCTGAAGTAGAGGTCGATCTCTACAATCCCTGTGCACTTGGCTCACGACTCGGAACGCCTCGAAGCGAACTGGGCGATATCAAGGAAATCGAAGGGCTCGAAGGGCTACACTTCCACACTATGTGCCAACAGGGATCGGACGTCCTTGAGCGCACCGTGGCCGCATTTGAAGCAAAGTTTGGGGACATCATCCCGAAGATGAAGTGGGTTAACTTTGGCGGCGGACATCACATCACCAAGCCAGGTTATGACCTCGACCGCCTCGTGCGGGTTATTACCAACTTCCGCAAGCGCTGGGGTGAACACATCCAAGTCTACCTCGAGCCCGGGGAAGCGATAGCCATCGGAACCGGCGTACTCGTTTGCACGGTTGTGGATATTGTCCGCAACGGCATGGATATCGCGATCCTTGACCTGTCGGCGACCTGTCACATGCCGGACGTACTGGAAATGCCCTATCGCCCCGACGTCGTCGGGGCAGCGCTCCCAGGAAAAAAGGCTCATACCTACCGCCTAGGTAGCACAACCTGCCTCGCGGGTGATGTCATTGGCGACTACAGCTTCGACCAGCCCCTCAAGGTCGGCCAGCGCCTCGTCTTCTTGGACATGTCGCACTACACCTTCGTCAAAAGCTCGACATTCAATGGCACACCTCTGCCTTCAATTGTCACATACGATAGCGCATCGAAGGCTTTTCAGGTGATTAAAAAGTTTGGTTACGGAGATTATAAAAACCGTCTTTCGTAAACCTTTCGGTTTTCAGTTGGTCTATCAGCGAACCCTGGTAAGAGTCTGGCCATGGATAAGCGCACTCGCAACTACTCGCTCGCACTTACCGTTGTGAGCGCACTCGCCATCGCACTCTGGATTGGTGAATCCGATGCCCAAGAGCGTGCCGAAGGTGCCCAGGCACGGATTGACGCATTCTCCCGACGTGCCAGTGAAGCTGAGTACCGCGCACAAGAGTCTGAAAAAGCGGCACGCAAACATTCAGAAGCACTCGCTGCCCAATCTAAGATTGTTGCAGAAGCCACCCAGCGTGCCGCCGAGGCACAGATCCTTCTCGCGGAGGCCTCGAGCGCCCTGAACGCACTTAAGCCACAGTTAGAAGATGCCGAGAAAGCTCGAGCCGAGGCAGCCGCGCGCATCAACGAATTAACCGGTGAACTGGAACTCGCGCGCACCGATCTCGATGCAGCCAAAGCCGCAATTGAAACGATGAAAAAGAAAGCAGCGTCGGCGAAAGAGTCGGAAAATCTGTAAGCCTCGGATTTTATTTTTAGACAAAAAAGAGCCGACCCCTCCAGGTCGGCTCTTGGCTATGAAACTTACCTTAAGTATTAGAACAAGATCTGCGCCTGAACGCGGAAGATGTCAGATCGGGCAGTATCTGTGGCGGTGACATTTGCCGCACCTGTGGTGCCATTCCAGTTCGCCAAGCGGCCGTCGAGATTAGCACGCTCGTAGCCAAACTGGATCTTCGCATTGTTCTTATTGAAGTAGTAGTTCATGCCCACAAAGACGCTATCAGTTTCATTGTAGGTGGTGCTGCTGAGCGGAGCGTTCTGCACGTCACGGAAACCGTCGCTAACACGGATGCCACGTCCATCGGTATCAAGGACGGAGTACCGGGCAACCAACTCTAGTTTCTCGGTGAGCTTGTAGACCGCGGTCGCATTGTAGCCGGTGGGCTTACGCAAGACCTGGCCGACAGTGCCGTTGGTACCAGTGGCTACACCAGGCGCGGCAGTGTGGGACTCGATCTCCGAGGTGATATACTCGCCAACGAGGGTGAAGTCCTTGAACTCCCAGCGTAGATAGGGATTGATGCCGTTGGCGCCGCCTAGCGCGGTGTTCACGTCTTCAAAGCGCTGATTTTCGAATGCATTGACGCCGACAGTCAGACCAGTCGGCTTCCAGCCAAAACTAGCGAAGGCGTAGAAACCATAGTCGTTAACCGTGACATCATTGTATCCCTGGCGCGCATTGACCGCTGAGATGCCATAGCGAAGATCACCTTCGCCGGCCTCGCCGAGCGTGTGGCGGTTGCTGTAGTGGACACCGACGTGACGGGCGCCGAGACCGAGACGACGATTGTTCTCACCTTCAGCCCAGTAACGTGTAACCATCGAGCGCTCGACAGTGAAGAGGCCCGAGGACGAGGTATTCTCTTCGTAACCGAAGATCACCTTCTGATAACCGAGGTCGAACTTTCCAAAGGACGTCTCCGCGGTGAAGACGGCCTTGTCGAAGGCACCCGCACGCACGGTGTCGGCACCGCTGTCGGTTGTGGAGTCAGCGAAGTTATAGACGATTTCTCCGGAGAAGCCGTCACCCACGTCGGCCTTGACGCCAAGGTACATGCGGCGGAGGAGCATGGTGGAGGTGTCGCGGGCCTCGGTGGTGATACCAGCAGTGGTTTGCTCATAGCTAGCACCTTCGTACTGCGTCTGCATACGACCCGAGAATGTCAGGCGCTTGACGGCGTCTTCCTTCGAGAAGACTTCGTTGAGGTTAAGGTCGCTGGCCTTGGTCTTGGACTCCTGAATCGCCTTGGCGCGATCTTCAGCAGTGATGACGCCCTTCTTAACGAGAAGATCGAGGACCTCCTTGTCGCCAGCGTAAGCGGAGACTGCCATAGAGGCGGCTGCCGCGAGGGTGAGGGTCTTTAGGGTAGTGTTCATGGGTATAGTTGCCCTGACACTATCGCAGTCGATTGTTACGGTTTGATGGAGACCGTGTTAAGAAGAGGCTTCAGGGCCTAAAGACCTAGCCCTCTTATAATAGGCTCTAAGCCCTCTCGAACGTCTGAATATAGGGGTTTCCAGCCTAATACCGCACGAATACGGGTAGATTGAACCAAGCGATTGGGTTGCACCCGAGAACTTCTTTGGGCCCGAGGGCCGGCCGGTGCAGACGCATCAAAGACCGGCGAATCCCCGCCGATTCGCTTACATACCCACCGGGCTAAATCCTCTTTGGTCAAAGGATGTCCATCGGTTACATTTAACACATGCTGGCCAATCGGAGCGACACAGGCAGCCAAGACGGCTTCCGCTGCGTCATCGCGGTGTAGATAATTAATCCAATGATCAACCCGGCCGCCGACGGTACGCTCACCGCGACGCAATTGATCGAGTAGATAATGACGGCCAGGTCCGTAAAGCCCACCGAGACGCAAAACGATACGCAGCGGAACAGTACTTTGCAAAATCGCCTGCTCCCCAGCCACGAGTTGATCCGACGGGCCATCACCGCCAGCCGGCGACGTCTCATCAACCTCGCCGTCTTGACGATAAACGCCCGTTGAACTTGTTAATACTAAAGCCCTTGCCCCTACCCGCTCTGCCCATCGAGCAATACGCGCAGGGCCTTCGGCATAAGCTGCACGGTAAGCATCATCGCCGCCACCACCTGCACTTAACGCGTAAACAACCGCATCAAAAGATTTTCCTAAGACATCAAGGTCGTCTTTTAAAATATCCAGCGAGACCACATTGAGGCCTTCCGCCTTTAATCGCACACAAGATGATTCAGAGCGAACCACCCCAAGTGCCTGCCAACCTGCACGTGCGGCCCGTCGACAAACCTCTGCGCCCACATAACCACAACCGAGAACAAGCAGTCGTCGGCTCATGGCTTTAAATGTGCGAGCACCCAGTCGACAGGCGTTGAACCAGGCTTGGCAGATAAAATTGCGTACAAGGCTTTTGCATCCTTGGCAGCCAAGGCTCCGATTTCGCTATCTTGCAAACAGACCTTAAGACGTTCGGCTAACGCCTCTGGTTCACAATCTGACTGAAGGTATTCGGGCCAAGCTTCCCGCTGCAGAAGTAAATTTGCCATACCGAGGTGTTCTACCTTTCCGCGAATCATCCGACGTCCCCATGCCCACGTCAGCGGATTAGCTCGATACACAACCGCGCCCGGAATTCCAGCAAGCGCTACGGTTAAGGACATCGTACCTGAACTAACCAATGCAGCTGAAGCGGCTATCGGCCCTTCATTCACTGGACGTAAGTCCACACCTTTCGCCAACTGGCCGTACTCTGCACACAGGCGATAAAGCTCAGCGTGAACAGCTCCACCTGTATGCAAGACCACTGCGCGTCGCGTTGGATCAATTTTCCGATGCAAAGCAAAAGCCTCCAGCAAGGCAGGGAAAATTTTCCGGACCGGCTTGGGGCGACTTCCAGGCAAGAGCAATACAGGTCCATTAATATCATAACTGAGACCCGTCTCATGCCCAGGTTGCACAAAAGGATGACCCACAAACTTTGCCTCTAAAGTTGTGTCCGCGTAACATGCTGGCTCGAAAGGGAAAATGGTGCCGACGGAATCGAGCGAACGGGCCATTGAGAAACGGCGTCGTGGCTTCCAGGCCCAAATCTGCGGACTCACATACTGCAAAACAACAGTTTCGCCACCGCCCGCACGCGACAAACCAGCCTTCCGCAGTGCGTCAGCGAGTCGGAGATTAAAGCCAGGGTAGTCGACCAAGAGAACAACCTTGGGCCTCCACTGAACAGCCCACGTCGCAATACGTGCAAAAAGCTTTCGATAAAATGGGTAAGCTGTGAGCACTTCCACAAGGCCTACCGCCGAGAAACTTGTCATATCCAATAAGAGCTGTGCTCCGGCGTCGCGCAAAGCAGGCCCGCCCAAAGCCACAACTCGCAATGTAGGATCTTTGGTGCGCAAATCTTTTACCACCTGGGCAGCATGCTGATCTCCAGAATGCTCCCCCGCAATTACCAGAACATCTACGGCTCCTGCCCGCGGGCGATCAAAAGTCTTGGGGAGCTCAGGAAAGGCTTTCATCGCCGAGTAAGGCCAGGACGAATTTGGTCTGTAATCCGAATGGCGACTTCGAGAGCGGTGCGGCCCAAAGCAGCACCAACCTTCGGGTCGCGACGGTCACGCACGCAGCCTACGAACGATGCGAGTTCAATTGCCAGGGGTTCCCCTTTTTCAATCGGTAAATCTTCCTTCGCAAAACCGCCTTCCGCGGTTGGGTCGACACGCACGACGTGTCCCTTCTGCCCCATGAAATCAATCGAGAGATACCCGCCAGGTTGGAAAACGCGAATCTCACGATTCTTCTTCAAGGAGACGCGGCTGGCACTCAGGTTGGCAACGCAGCCATTGGCAAATTGCAGCCGAGCATTCGCGATATCTTCAGTCTTCGTGAGCACGGAAACGCCTACGGCGTCGATGCGCTCAACAGGCGAACGCACAAGTTGTAAGACGACACCAATGTCGTGAATCATTAAATCAAGAACGACCCCGACTTCTGTTCCGCGCGGTGTAAATGGCGCTAACCGTTCCGTGGTAATGTAACGCGCATCGGTCACGGCTTTTTCCAAATGCGCCATCACGGGATTGTAATGCTCAATATGGCCGACTTGTACAATGCGCCCTGCCTTGGTCGCAGCTGCCAAGATTTTTTCGGCCTCAGCCAGCGAAGCACAGAGAGGTTTCTCGACGAGCAGGTCGACGCCACGTTCAAGCAAGGGTACGGCAACAGCCGCATGGTGGTCAGTGGGCACAACCACACTGACGGCATCACACCCCGCCGCTAAATCGTCCAGCGAGGTAAACCGTTTACAGTTAAAACGTGCACAGATTTCCGCCGCACGCTCATCATTGGCTTCGAGAATGCCCGCCAAGGTAGCACCTGGCAGGGCAGCGTAGATGCGCGCATGGTGCTGGCCGAGCGAACCCGTGCCAACAACACCGCAGCGAATGAGCGACGGGGACATGGCGAAAGAATCCCCTTTAGTCCTGCTCTCGGCAATCCGATTCAGCGTTAGACCGGAGTGGCCACGAGAGTTAGTTTGTCGCCGTTTTTAGAGACTTTCACCACCGAACCATCAGGGACTTCGCCTGCTAAAATCATTCGAGCAAGCGGGGTCTCTACTTCGCGCTGTAAGGTACACGCAAAGGACGTGCACCATAAACCGGGTCGAAGCCTTTATCGGCAATCCAACTGAGAGCCTTATCGTCCAAATCAATCCGAATTCGGCGACCTTCAAGGCGTCGATTGAGACTGGAGAGTAGAAGCTTCGCAATGGAAGCCACCTCGGCTTCGCCCAGTGGACAGAACATAACAATCTCATCGAGACGATTTAAGAACTCAGGACGGAAAGCTGCACGCACTTCGACCAAGACTGACTCCCGAATAGATTCCGTAATTCCATCGACGGCATGTTCTGCCAGTAATCGGCCACCTAAGTTAGACGTTAAGATAAAGACCGCATTGCGACAATCAACCGTGCGACCTTGAGAGTCTGTCAGACGGCCGTCATCCAATACCTGCAGGAGCGTATTAAATACATCGGGGTGTGCTTTCTCGACTTCGTCGAGCAACACGACGGCATAAGGCTTACGACGTAGTGCCTCCGTGAGCTGACCGCCATCTTCGTGCCCAACATAACCTGGAGGCGCACCGATCAATCGCGAGACCGCGTGCTTCTCCATATACTCAGACATATCGATACGGATAAGCGCAGATTCATCGTCAAAAAGTTGCCGCGCAAGCGCCTTGGCTAACTCGGTCTTGCCTACACCTGTTGGCCCAAGGAAAAGGAAGGAGCCCGCTGGACGGCGTGGATCCTGTACACCCGCCCGAGCTCGCTGCACAGCCTCTGATACGACGCGCACAGCTTCCTCTTGCCCGACGACTTGCGTCCGCAACGCATCCTCAAGCCCAAGCAACTTATGGCGCTCGCTTTCTAGGAGCTTAGAAACAGGCACACCCGTCCACCGTGAAACAACTTCCGCAATATCATCTGGACCTACGGATTCCCTGAATAAACCCCCAGCCGCACTGGCCACTTTCTCTAACGCTGTTAATTCCGTTTCGAGTTGCGGAATGGTGCCGTGCTTGAGTTTAGCCATGAGCTCGAGATCATAACCACGTTCGGCTTTCGATAAATCTTGGCGGGCAGCATCAAGTTTACCGCGTGCGGCGCGTACAGCCGTGACCGCTCCCTTATCTGCATCCCACCTTGCCCGAAGGGATTTCTGAGCTTCCCGAGAATCCGCCAGCTCTTTACGCAATCGATTTAATCGGTCGATCGAAGCGGCATCCTTTTCAGTTTTTAGCGCAGCTTCTTCAATTTCGAGTTGTAGCACTCGACGATTCACTGCGTCTAACTCAGCCGGAACGCTGTCAATCTCTGTGCGAATCTGCGCACACGCCTCATCCACCAAGTCGATAGCCTTGTCGGGCAAGAAGCGGCTAGTGATATAACGGTCGGACAGCGTTGCTGCCTCGACGAGTGCAGTGTCTTGAATCCGTACGCCGTGGTGAAGTTCGAAGCGCTCGCGAAGGCCACGAAGAATAGAAACGGTATCAGGGACACTGGGTGGCTCAACTAAGACCTGCTGAAAGCGACGTTCAAGAGCGGCGTCTTTTTCAATATGGAGACGGTATTCATCGAGCGTGGTAGCTCCAATACAATGCAACTCCCCGCGGGCCAACATAGGCTTTAAGAGATTACTCGCGTCCATTGCACCATCCGTGCGACCTGCACCGACAAGTGTGTGTAATTCATCTATAAATAAAAGCACGCGACCTTCAGCCGTCTGCACTTCATTCAGAACAGCCTTGAGGCGTTCTTCAAATTCACCGCGGTATTTAGATCCGGCTAAGAGTGCTCCTAAGTCGAGTGACCATATAACTTTATCACGAATGCCTTCAGGCACGTCACCGCGGACAATACGCTGGGCTAATCCTTCAACCACGGCTGTCTTCCCTACCCCAGGTTCACCAATCAGGACGGGGTTATTTTTTGTACGGCGAGAGAGAATGCGGATGACGCGACGTATCTCTTCATCACGACCAATAACGGGGTCAACTTTCCCCGCACGTGCTCGTGCCGTCAGGTCGACACCGTACTTGGCCAGCGCTTCATAAGAAGCCTCAGGTGTTGCGCTAGTGACGCGTTGCGATCCTCGCAGCCCAACGAGTGCTTCTAAAATTGTGTCACGCTCCAACGTGATTGCAGAAAAAGCTGGCCGTAGAGAAGGCGCTTCCGCCAGACCAAGTAAGATGTGCTCAGCCGAAACATAATCGTCTTTCATTGTTTCCGCTTCGGCTTTCCCCTTTAGCAATGCTTGCTGAGCTTCACCTGAAAAATTAGCTGCGTTGCCGCCAGTAGCACGCGGAAGTCGTGAAAGTTGTTTCTCGATAGCAGATCGAAAGGCGTCGGCACTCTTGCCCGTACGGCGCAGTAATGCTGGAACGACACCCCCATCTTGATTGAGCAAGGCGAGGGCAATGTGTGCGGGCTCAACTGATGGGTGCCCGCGGCGTGTAGCCTCCGCTTGCGCAGCGACAATAGCTTCAGCGCTCTTGTCTGTTAGATTTCCGAATGGATGACTCATAGACATAAGGGTGCATTGACTGAGCCAAAGTCATTCACCCCCTAAACCCCGCTAAACTGCATAAATCGCGGTCGGTTAGCATCTATTATCGTTCGCAAGCGCCAAAGCGTCACGCATCGCGACGACCTGTCGCGCACGCGTGAAGTGTTGCTGATTGGCTCAGGCTTGACCACATTCATGCCATGGGCGTCCCCCGCGAGCTTTCCATACTCAGTCGGCTTCTTGACGACCCCTCGCCTGTGGTGCAGAGCGCAGTACTCGATCGCGTTCGCCAGGCCGGAGACGAGGGCATGCGCTGGCTCGAGAAGTTAGCCAGTGAATCTGATTTAAGCGGTCCAGCGCGCGACCTTCTCCGCCGACTTCGCACCCCTGAGGCCGCAAGCCTCGCCTTTTTGGCGATTGCTCGTGATCGCGATGCCAATGTCGAAGACGGGCTACTATACTTGGAGCGCATCATTGATCCTTCGCTCCCTGATAATGCTCTCCGCGATGATTTAGATAAACTAGGCGAACGTGCCCGCGGACTTCTTTTCTCCCCATCAGACATCCGTTCGCGATTGCGCACACTCAGTCGTGTTATTTTCGGCGAAAAAGGCTACCGCGGTGCCGAAGAAGGCATCGGCGATCCTGAAAATACTCTACTCTCCCAGGCTTTAAAAACAAAACGCGGGAATCCATTTGCCCTGAGTTTACTCTATCTACTCGTCGCGCGTCGCGCGGGCCTAGAACTCTGTCCGGTCGACCTACCAGGGCGATTCATGGTCGGCTACTTCAATCAAAAAGATGACCCCATCTACGTCGACTGCTTCGCTGGCGGATCTTTTAGAACTCCCGATGAACTGCGCCTGGCTTTGCGCGAGAACGATTTACCTGACGACAGCGAATTACTAGGGCCCACAGATACGCGTACAACGCTCGCCCGTGCTTGTCGCATCCTCGGTACGCAATATGCGGAAAAAGGAGATGCCGTCCGGACGCAGACTTTTCTCGACCTTGCGGCAGCACTTGTCGGAAAATCACGTCATGGTCGCCGCTGAAATTTTAACTGCTTCCGATCTCGCTGCCGGTCGCTTTCAAGCTGGCGACTTCGCCGTGCTCGGAAATCCCATTGCGCATTCGCT
>CAJBPJ010000030.1 GCA_903957465.1 uncultured Opitutia bacterium | reverse complement strand
TCTGTCCGCCGTTCGCATCATCTCGCCGGATGGAAAAATCACCGGGCGCCGTCCACTCCCGCTCGCACTCGCTTACCCGGCGTGCGCAGTTGATGACGGCAAACTCTATGTGGTCGGAGGCCAAACCACACCCACATCGACAAACGCTGAACCGTTCTTTGGCATTCTTAATTTAAAAAACGATGCACCCAGCTGGGAGACTCGCCCCTGGCTCGCCAACGGCCGGATGCTCGCCACTGCTGGCATTGTTGATGGCGAACTTATACTCGCTGGTGGCTGCTCTCTGAAGCCAGACGCTCAAGGCAAACCTCAGCGGACGTACTTAAGTGACACACGCATCTTTGATATTAACTCTAAGACAACCGACCGAGAATCAGCCTCCACTACAGGTCCCAGTTTACCCTTCTCCGTCGTAGGGGCATGCGGACCAGCAATCACCCACGGAGATCGAATCATTCTACTCGGAGCCGATGATGGATCTCATTACGGCAAACCGCCGCAAGATCATCCCGGACAACGTGCAGATATCCTGTCGGTTAATGCTAAGGCAAATACGGTCGAGGTAATCGGTAAGCTCGCTATCGGATGTGTGACTGCACCGGCGGTGACATTAGGGCCAGACATTGTGATTGTGAGCGGCGAAACTAAACCCGGAGTGCGCACGCCCGCGCTACAAAGTCTGCGACTAAGCCCTGTCGAGCCAGACAGAACGTGGATCCTTATTGCAACCACGGCGGCGGCTCTAGTTGGGGCTGGGGGCTGGCTGGTATGGCGTCGCCGCACGCGTAGCCTAACCTAAGCACCGCAGCTGCTGAGCCGTAGAAGCAGGGTTGCCTCCCAAGCTCCATCAAGATTAGGAAATAAGCATGAACCCCGCGCACCCGCTGACCCCGCCATCCAACTCGCGGCTGGCTTGGATGATTGTCGCACTGCTCGTTCCGGTTGCGCTACTCAACTACCTCGACCGTCAGCTCGTCGCCACGATGCAGAAGTCGATCATGTCATCGGTCGACGGTATCGATACGCAGGCCAAGTGGGGACATGTGCTAGCTTGGTTCAAGTGGACTTATGCAATCATGAGTCCGATCGCTGGATATGTGGCAGACCGTTTTGGTCGCACACGGGTCATCTGCTTTAGTCTCTTTGTCTGGTCTGCCGACACTTGGGCCACGGGACACGTAACCTCATACGAACAGTTGGTCGCCACCCGCGCCATCATGGGCTTAAGCGAGGCCTTCTACATCCCAGCCGCACTAGCCCTCATTGCCGACCACCATTCAGGCGCCACCCGCTCGCGCGCAGTCGGCGTGCACCAAATCGGTATCTATATCGGTGTGATGATTGGCAGTATGGGTGGCTACGCAGCCGACAATCCTGACATCGGCTGGCGCCTAGCCTTCAGTGTACTCGGCATTGCCGGTATGGTCTACGCCTTGCCGCTATGGAAATTCCTCCGCGACACCCCACGGGATCCCGAGGCACCCATCGCTAAGCCGCTGGGTGCAGCGAGTGAACTGCTAGGCAACCGCAACTTCCGCCTGCTCCTACTTTACTTCACTTTACCAGCCCTGGCAGGTTGGGTGGTGCGCGATTGGATGCCGAGCGTGCTGCAAAAAGACCTCGGGTTAACCCAAGGCTTAGCAGGTGTCAGTGCGGTC
>CAJBPJ010000029.1 GCA_903957465.1 uncultured Opitutia bacterium | reverse complement strand
GGGCACTCGCAACGGCTTAGCGTTTAGAGCAACCCACCCCGTAATACCTGAGCCTAATGGTAAAGTCGTGTTTTTGACTTCAACGCCCAGTCCGCGGCTCACTTCGATGCGCAGGGTAGCTGATGCAGGCTCAATCAAGGCAATGGAGGCACTTGAAGCACCGAGGGTTGTGACAACTTCATCAAGGATACGCGCGAGTGCTTCACGCGGATCTTCAGTAGCATTAACCTGAGCGCTAATTCGAACGAGACACCCCAAGGATCGCTGGTCGCGAGCTGCGGTTGGGCTCAAGGGCGTCTCGGGCATTAGATCGTATGATCCATGTCGAGTGCAGGTGCATCTTGGCGCGACTGTCCGACAATCACCGCAGGCACTCCCGCAGCCGTCGCGTGCGCTGGCACGTCAATCAGAACAACTGAACCTGCACCGATTTTAGCACCATTGCCGACAGTAATGTTTCCGAGAATTTTTGCGCCTGCCCCAATGAGAACCCCGCTGCGAATCTTTGGATGACGAGCCCCACGCTGCTTGCCCGTGCCACCAAGTGTAACTTCGTGGAGGAAGGAAACGTTGTCTTCGACTTGTGCGGTTTCGCCGGCGACAAAACCGGTGGCATGGTCGAGGAGAATACCTGTACCAAAACGTGCCGCGGGATGAATATCGACCGCAAGGTGCTCCGAGCAAAGCGACTGTATGTGAAAAGCCATTTCACGACGACCCGCTTTCCAGAGTGCGTGGGCAAATCGGTGACACGTGATGGCATGAAATCCTTTGTACCAAAGAAAAGGCACCAGGGCGTTTTCGGCAGCGGGATCTCGCTCAAGGATTGCCCGTATGTCTCCGCGTGCCTGTTGCACGATTGTCGTATCACGGACGAGCATCTCGTCAAAAACACGCCCAATGGACGTTGCCTCGGACATCGATGCCGTAATGCGTTCGGAAATACGCCGGGCAAGGCCATCGCCGAAATCGCGGCGACCGAGGACGTACCGCTCCAACATAGGCTGAAGTACGGCTTCCGCCTTAGCATACCCCCCTGCCCGCTCCTGCAATTCATGCCAGAGAGAGGCATCGGTAGCTGTGACAATGGCAATGGTGCTCATGGCTAGTCTTAGGGGTATGGACAGGTAGAAGAGGACTGAAGCCTAAAGAGCACATAATGACAATTGGGTGCACTTTTAATGAAACCCAGAGCCTCTTTGGGTGTTTATGACATTGTACCTAATACCCATGCGCTACCTCGCCCTCGTTCTCGCAGTTCTATCCCCCCTCATAGCCTCAGCCCAGGCTACCGTAGGCAAACCCGCACCCGACTTCACCCTAACAACGGCCGACGGTAAAACCGTAAGCCTCGCTGACTTGAAAGGTAAAGTTGTCGTGCTCGAATGGTTCAACCCATCCTGCCCTTACAGCGGAGCAAAATTCTACCAAACAGGCAAAATGCAAGAGATTCAGACCAAAGCAGCTGAACTCGGCGCCACATGGATAGCGGTTAACTCAGGAAAGGGTCAATCGGCAGCTAACTTGGCAAAATATGCCACCGAGTTGAAAGTGCCTGCGACCATCGGCGTCGATGCTGATGGCAAGGTTGGACGTGCTTATGGTGCCAAGAGCACTCCGCATTGCTTCGTGATTAACGCTGAAGGAAACGTCGTCTATAAGGGCGCGATTGATAGCAACACCGGCAGTAAGTTTGCCGAAGGTGATTTAGCCAAGAATTACGTACTCGCCGCTCTGCAAGATCTCAAAGCTGGTCGTGCAGTGGCTACACCGACGACTTCGGCTTACGGTTGCCCAGTGAAATACTGATTCAGTCGTAACATCTATTAACAAAAAGCCCCGGAATTTCCGGGGCTTTTTTTATCTCTGCGCACGAAGCGCTCAGAAACTATACCCGACGCTAATCTTAATAATTGGGAAAACGTTCACATCTGCCACGTCGCTCGCGTACTTTGCGCGCTGAGCGTCAAAGTCAGCATCAAACCCTGGGATAGCAGCCAAGCCGGCTGAACGCGTCATAACCAAGTCTGGACTGCCAATATTAACCCCTAAATCGAGACCAAGGTTAAAACCGCCACCATTGAGGCCCCAGCCGATACCAACATAAGGCATGGTTGAAGGGTAACGCACTGCGGCGGTGATACTCTCACCAGTATTATATGCGTAATTCGTGCCATTCACATCAATCGACCCATCACTACCAACAGCTGCGCCACCAAATTCAGTACGGCCATTATCTAAACCAACCGTGAGACGAAAAGCTCCTGAGAATGGATGTACATCGAGGTATGCCGCCTTAGTCGCGAGCTTCAGGTCGCCTGAATACTGAATACCGTCTTGGTCTACTTTATCGTTGTAACTGTAATTCGCAATTTCACCACGTAGGGTGAATACATCGTTGAAGTGATAACCGACGCCGCCGCCGATACCTCCCGTGCCACCGACTGCGTAAACCATAATCCCGCTGGTCGAACTACCTTCGGCAGCATGGGCAGTGGTCAGTGATGCGAGCGCGAGGAGAGCAATTGCCGATGAACGATGTGTATGCATGGGTGTATGGGGATAGGTATTATACTATCCACCTTTTCACCCAACTGAAGGCAAAAGCTCAGAAGCCTTTACGCAGACTTAATGCAAAAGCAGTGTCGAAGGCATCCCCGCGGGTTGACGCATGGACAGAGAAGTTAAGCACTGTTGTTGCATTCATCTTATGATCGAGGTCGAAGCCGATACGGCCCCAAACCGTGCGATCCGCTGTGCCAGGTACCGAGAAGTCAATTAAACCTGTGGCAGTATCCGTTCCGGAAACACCCGCAGCAGCACCGCTGAAATTACGCACAACCTCGAGGGTCGTACGCAGGGTATTGTTGGCGTTCAATTCAGCTAGTGCGAGGATGCCAATACGACCAGTTGTACGGGTGTCAGAACGCTCATTGAAGATAGCTGGAACCGCTCCACCTGTTTCCGTATAGCCGTCGACCTGGGTATGATCGACAGTTACCGAAGCGAAAGGCGAGAAGGTGTTGCCGGCAAACTTGCCGATACCTTCGCCGTCAATACGCGCACGGAAGGCGTAGCTCTTACCTTTGGTGTGACCCTTTGAGCTGTCTGTTCCAAGACCGACCACGTAAGCACGCACGGTGTTAATGGACGTATGCCCAATTAATCCGGTGAGTGAAATTTGCGTTTTGCCTAAATTAAATCCAGCCTCAGCAATCACGAAACGACCGGTAGACTCGCCTGTCCCACCAAGCGCGAAGTCCTGCGACTGATCATAGTAGCCAGCAGAGAAACCAATCACACCTGTTTGGCCAACACGGTAACCGTAACCGAACTCGCCAGAACCTTGGCGAATATCCTGCGACTTATTGGAAACTCCGTAGTCACCCGTCACCCAAGCAAACTCGTTCTTACCTGGGATGGCATAGGTGGAAAGCGGACGGTGGTGAGCA
This sequence comes from uncultured Opitutia bacterium, assembly GCA_903957465.1. Lineage (GTDB taxonomy): Bacteria > Verrucomicrobiota > Verrucomicrobiia > Opitutales > UBA953 > UBA8828. The sequence continues at coordinate 1,995 of CAJBPJ010000029.1, read as the reverse complement.
CCTTCCATCGGCTGAGCTGAAAGCATGAACGCAGAAGCGGCGGAAGCAATCGGACCACTCAGTGACACCATCCACTCTTGGGGATCGATGACAGGCCCCTCGGTTCCACAGCGCATGAAATAGGTACCAGTCATTTCGTAGTATCCAAAGATAACACCGGTATCTGGATCAAAACCAGTGATGATGCCATCTTCACCTTCATGGCCGGTGATGCTGCCTATATCGACAAATCCTTCTTCGTTCGTCCAATACCACATCGTCGAACCAGAGTTATCGTAACGCGTTCCCGTAAGAAGATGTCCATCGGCTGAAAGCGACTCCAGTACGACTTGATCGTCGCTAGCGAGCGGGTCACCTAAAGCACGGAAACCGTCGGTTTCATTCCAGACGAAGGGGACAACACCGATACCGTTGTGATTAAAGTAATCTCCAGCAATCACACTGCCATCGGAGGCGATAAAGCGAGCCATGCTGCCTGTGCCATCGAGCTGAATCGGGTTGAGCTGGGTGAGCTGACCTGCGGCGTCCCACTTTATGGCATGGAAAAATCCTGTATCTAATTTAACGGCGTACCCCGCAACAATGTCACCGTTTGTAGAAAGTGCTGATGCCGTGCCAAATGACCAGTCTGAGTGTGGCAATTATAATGCCGAGACAGAGCCACCTTCAGCTGTACGATAACGGAACACACCGTTCGCATCGTATGCATCGCCAATAACGGTCGACCCATCGGCGGATATTGCTGTCGGCGACAGATTGACCATGTCTGCCGTTACAATTTCGTCGGGATCTGCAAAAAGCGATCGTGCCGCCATACCAATAAACTGAGTAGTGCCCTCGGAAAGATTAATAACCATTGGGTTATAGTTATAATCGTAAGCAAGGATAACGTTATTGTCGGCCGAACTACCAACGACCCAACTCACATTAGAACCCAATTCAGCAAAGCGTCCGAAAATTGGATCAATAACGCGATCAATTGGGTTCCATTCGAATTCAGGGAAAACGCAGATGAAATTTTCTCCATCCCAGACGAGTTCTCCGTCCTCATAGACATAACTCGAGATGTCTTCAAATTCTGTAGAATCGATAATGTCTGTTCCTGAATTCAGGTCCGTAAAATCTAAACTGAACCATTCTTTATTTGGCCCATAGCTGACAGGGCCCGGACCAACACCTGGAATGTAAATCGGGCAAAGGGGAGCAACCGGCGCAATTTGGCAACCGGCGACATCCTGAGCTCTCAACGTAAGGGATGACGCAGCAACCAAAAGTGTAAGGAACTTAATGGGATTTCGCATAAACTGGGGTATCGATAATATTACCTTAAAGACTGGCCAATAAAAGCCCGAAGTTGAGCAACTATCGACTTAGGACCGCACCCAATAAGGGCTCACGCCATTGTTTTTCTAATGGATTCCAAAGACCAAATCCAGCGCAGTACTCCCAGTAAGCTGCAGGTATGCCATTTTTACGGGCAGTCGTGGCCATAAAGGCCGTCCAGCGCACCCGCGACTCGGCATCAGCGTATTTCCCATAGGACCCGTATTCGCCCAAAAAAACGGGGCGTTGGGTTTGCTTCGACCATTCAGTGGCCAAAGAAAAAACCTTAAGGATTTCAGCCTGTTCGGCGGGTGTTGCGACCCACTTCGTGCCAACCCACGGACTCGATCCACCCACCCACTCGGCACCTTGGTGTGTAAACTGGAACGGAGCATAACAATGAAAGTGTCCAATGATGTGTCTATCGGCCTCTGGTAACTGTAAATCCTTGAGCGTAGAAGATTGATTCCACTGTACGCCGCCAATGTGGACGGCGCGCTGCGGATTAGTTTTCCGAATTTCTGCCAAAGCCAAAACCCAAGTCGAATTCCATTCCGATGCGTTTAACTTCCAGTGTGGTTCGTTGTATATTTCAAAGTGTAAGGCATCTGGGTATGCTTGATATTTCTCAGCAATTTGCCGCCAGATGCCCGCCAGACGTTCCCGGTGCGC
>CAJBPJ010000028.1 GCA_903957465.1 uncultured Opitutia bacterium | reverse complement strand
TCCAGTGATCTGGTTAGACCGTCCCACTTTCACTTGCGCCTCTTGAGAACAAACGTGGAGGTGTTACTGCCGCCCTCGTTGCGAGAAAAGCCAACTACGACCCATCCTTCTGCGCCCAACTCATTCAACTGCGCATCGGCTGCCGGCCAGTTACTAAGAGTAACAGTCTTGTATTCCCAGTGTTCGGCATGACGCGGTGTGCTGCATCCGAACAATAGGGTGGAACTCGCGATAACAGCCAGTAGTAATTTTGGTCTCGTGCTCATGTTGTAATTGGATAATGGTGGGTATGAATCGTTGCGGTCTAACATTTTATAGTCACCTAGACACAGCGGCTCTGCAGAAATTGAAGACGGTGCACTCATCGCGACCGACCCTCAACCACGAGATACGTCGGATAACTGGGGTTTCTTTCAAGAAATCGTGATGTGATGGAAAATCGACCGGTGGTGACGATTCTCAGGCTACCTCATCTTTCCAAACCCCGTCAAAGGGTGGGTGTGGACACCATGGACCTTCATGATCGTGGACACTGTGTCCACCTACACCGGGTAATGCCATATCTGGCTCGATCGGTTCACTTCGGACAATGTGTCCAGAGGATATTCGTGAATGGCGGTAAGAGCCGGATGATTGCCGATCGGATTGATGGTGTGCAGGAAAGGATTCGACCCAAGATGCGCCGAAGTTGCATTCTAAGGCCAAACCATTTGGTTCGGCATGGGTCAGCGTTGCCAACGATTGTCGCCCTCACCGCAGGCCCACAACAGCGGGACTGCCCCGGTGGGTTGTGCAGCGCCCTGCACAACCTGGCCTCAGGCCAGCCTCCCCGGGGGTTGCCCACTTCCAACGCTCAGCCCCTCCTCTGCGGTTGACCTCACCCCACTCGGCACCTGCCCCAGCCCAGCCTCTCACCTCGCAGGATAGGTGCTGTCGCACCCAGTGATGCAGGTCACTGCATCACCCACCACAGTCAACCCTGTGCCTCCGCCACCCCACAAACACGCCCAACACAGCTCCCCACACAAAGTGGACCCCGGATTTACCCCAGTCATAGGGCAGCGTGGAGCCCAGGGGCTCGAAGGTCTGACGCAGTGGTCAGCGACGCTGGCGATGGACGAGACAGTGCAGACGGGCCAGACCGGGTCGCAGGTAACGGCGACACGTACACGCGATGCCTTCCCTCCCATGGGCAACGTCCTCCAGAAGGTGCTGGGCGACCGGGTAGTCCCCGCCAACGGTTGCGGTCTTCAGCAGCTTCAGCACCTCGCGCCGGGAGGAATCTGACCCGGCTCGCAGCAGGATCACCGAAAGCAGATACAGGGCCTCCTCCCGTCCGTTGTCACAGATGTGATTGGACACGATGGCGGACCGATACATCGCCTCCGCCGAGACCAGGTTACGCCGGACACCCGCTCCATGCTGAAGGCAATAGGCGTAATCCACCATGGCGTCGCCATCCCCGGCCATCGCGGCCTTCCTGAACCATTGTGCCGACAGCCTCGTCCGACCCAGAACCCGGTAGGCCACCGCAATGTTCGCGAGGGCGGTTCCGTCGCCTTGAGCCGCTCTGGGTCGCCACTTGCGAATGTCACGTCTCCAACGTTCCTCGGTGGTCATGGTCTTCATGGTCTTGGGTTTGGCTCCACGCCCCTGTCTCAGCCGCTTCAAGATTGCCGTGAGCACTGATGATCGTGGAAACAAACCGCTCCAAATCTCGAGCGTCAGGCCTCTCGACGGTCTTCTGAAACCGCCATGGGGTTCGGCGGAATTTCTTAAGAGCGCCGGGAGTGGGTGTGACGGTCATAGTGCTCTAACACAAAAGCGCAGCGACCGCCGCTGTAAACGCCTGATGGTCAGTCAGGAACAACCTCGAACCGCACAGCCACTCATCCGTCGCGACGGAGCGGCGGTTCGCTGCAGCGCTTTGTTAAAGCTCTCTCCGCCAATCCTGAACAATCTTGTAACCATGTGATGTGAGGGGCTCGATGACATGATTGAGGTGCGATTTGGTGTTCGCGTAGAAAGTAATCCAATCGTCATGGTCTGCATAGAAAACAAACGGTTTAGGCGTCGGGATACAGGCGAAGTCTGGACCGTCCCAAAACGCCGCAACCAGCAAAGCCTGGGCCTCCTCCGCTGACTCTGCGACAAGCGATACGTCATGTGTAATCGCAGCGCCAGCAGGGCAAAGTCCACTCATCCGCACCGTATCGAAAATCACTGCATCAATTGTCACCGTGGCCGCTTCAAGCCTGCCGTGAGCACTGATGATCGTGGAAACAAACCGCTCCAAATCTCGAGCGTCCGGCCGCTCAACGGTCTTCTGAAACCGCCATGGGGTTCGGCGGAATTTCTTAAGAGCGCCGGGAGTGGGTGTGACGGTCATAGTGCTCTAACGCAAAAGCTCAGCGACCGCCGCTGTAAACGCCTGATGGTCAGTCAGGAACGACCAGGAACCGCACAGCCACTCACCCGTCGCGACGGAGCGGCGGTTCGCTGCAGCGCTCTGGTTAGACCTCATCGTGCCTCCAGCTCCATAATCTTGTCTCTGGTCTCTGCATTAGCGCCGTCCAATAGCGACTCCCGGTAAAGGATAACATCTCGTGACCACTTTAACTTCGTGCCGCCAACCTCAAGGCGCAAAGATGACACGGAGAGGCGACCGCGCAAAAATATCGGCTCTGCATTCGTCGTAACTGGCGTGAGCGTGGTGCTGAGCTTCCACTCGTCGAGACTCCACTTGGCAACTCGATAGGCAGCCACTCCATACTCGTGCAAAGAAATATTGGTAGGCGATACACGAGCGCAGTAGCCGGTGAAGTCGGAGCGGAGGTCCAATCGCATGAAAGTGAGATCGTCCTCATCAAAGCCTATCCATACACCGGCCAACTGTTCGGGCTTGGGAGGTCGCGCTTTCGTGGTCACATGTGCAACGAGGCCAGCTGCAAGGAGGAGCGCGGTAGTCCAAAGCAACCGTCGCATAAAAGCTGACGAAATTGATAAACGCGTCATACGAGGTCTAACGTTGTTTATGCCACCTAAACGCAACCTAATCCGGATAACTTCAGTACATTCCGCTCATCCCTGCCCATCCGCAACCCAATTCTGTCCATCACCATCGAACGGTGGGCGTGGACACCATTGATCTTCATGACCGTGGACACTGTGTCCACCGACCCCGGATAATACCACAATTGGTTCGATTGGTTCACCTTGGACACTTTGTCTAGAGAATTGGCATACGCAGTACTTGGCAGGCCAATCGATCGATTGGTGGTTCCTTTTCAACCAAATAGACAATTCAAGCCAGTGGACTGGACGTCGATATTAACTATTGAGTGGCAACTGGAAAGCGTAATAGCCCGTGTGGTTTTTTTTGAAAGACCAACGCCGCTCGATGATAGAATATGGATATGGACCGAAATCAACCGGTTTTCAGTGAATCAACGGGCAGTCAGCAGATAAATTCTAATTCTTTGAAGTGCTCCCCAAAAAACTCCAACCAATATCTCCAAATTCATAGATGTTGTCGCCATTAGTTCTAGATCGTTGATCCACAAGTGTCGAATTCTTAGGGAGAACCGGTAAGAACTCAGTATCTTCTAATTTTTTAGTCTCCCAATTTAGAATAACCAGTTCTGCTTCGTCAATAATCCTGTTTATTAGGAGGTTAGCCCCTCCTGAATATACTTCGATTTTGATCCGAACAGGCAAGATGTGCGGCCCACAGTTAGTGAACGAAAGCACACGAAACTTGGCGCCGATAGGTAAAATTTTTAATTCACTATTAAGTGATTTTTCGCTAACTCGAGTAACATCCAATGACGATGGGATGCCAAATGTTTTGCACCGAGCCACATTGGTAGCGAAAACCGTCTCAGACGATAAATCCTGAAATATGTTTGGGATAAACGACAACTCGTTAGTTGAAACATGAAACGCAAAAGTGCACCATCCGATAAACTCTGGAAGCGTCAAACCTATCGGCATTGCATCAGGATCTTTGATTGTTACAATATGGGTATTGTCGTGTAGCCCGCCTTCATGGAAACGCTTCAGCAATGATGGATCCCACTCAATCGATTGATAAAAATTTTTTCCATCATTTGCTATTTGAGTTGACGAGGGGCCACCCCCAACTCGTGCACGGTAATGGGTATTGATACGATATGCATCTCTTGCTACGATGGCGTTGATATCAGCCTCCGAGTGGAGGTTTAGTGATCCTTGACGGTCACGTGTATAGCTTTTTACAGTTCCACTCGCATAGAATCCAAGTGCGCCTGAAGGAGCAGCCGACCCGTTGATGCTCAAATGAAGAACGAGGCATAAAATAATTAAACTTCGCGCAATATTGCACATAACATTTTTTACCCAATTGGGTTTCCTAATTTTCAACCATTTTAGTGTCGGGCAATGAGAGATTATTAATGATACTGATAGCCAGTTATCAGGGTAAAACCGTAGTAGTCACCGGGGCCAGGGAGCGCTCGATCCTTTGGGGTGATTCCCGACGGCCAACGGTCATCCCACAGGAAGTTGTTGAGCAACGCCGCCAACACGGCAATGATGGCGATGACGACCAGCAATTCGATCAAGGTGAACGCATTCGCATCCTGTGCCAATGCTATCGGCTTGGATGCGCGGTCTGCATTGCTTGCTGAACCGACTGTCATGCGGCCATCACGGGCTTGGAGTCAGTTCCGCCACGGGCCTTCACGTCCTCAACCAAGAGATACGTCAAATGGGTCGGGTTTCTTTCAAGAAATCGTGGGAGGGGGTGAAAACTGCGACTGACTTGGCTCGGCCGAGTTCGGTCCAGTGATCTGGTTAGACCGTCCCACTTTCACTTGCGCCTCTTGAGAACAAACGTGGAGGT
>CAJBPJ010000027.1 GCA_903957465.1 uncultured Opitutia bacterium | reverse complement strand
CTCAACAAGGATTACCGGATCCCAGTACGCTCACGCGTGGGGTCGGTCTGGCATTAAGCACAACCATTCTTGGTTTAGGTATAGCCATCCCTGCACAACTCGCGGCGAATTGGTTAGCGCGTCGTGTGGAAGTTGTTTCTTCACGCGCGAATGTGCTGATCCAGGCTTTGGAGTCTCCGCGTCGTCCATGAGTTTAATCATTCGACGCATCCGTCGGACGACCATCAACGTCGTCCCCTTAATCGACGTCATGGTTGTGTTGGTTTTCTTTCTACTCCTCACAATGAGTTTTGGCGACACACGCGCACTCAATATCGTTCCGCCAGCAGCGGAGAGTTCTGCGGCCGCGAGTCTTGCTCAAGCCGTCGTGGTGGCGGTTGATGCCGAAGGAAAATTTTATATCGATGCACGTTTAGTCGCTCAGAATGCATTAGCCGCAGAAATTAAAAAGGCTCTCGCCGGTCGCAAAGATCCTGAAGTCGTGGTGGTCGCTGATGAACGTGTGCGCACAGGCGCAACCATCGCGGCGGTTGATGCGGCAGCCCAAGCAGGCGCCAGGGTCCGTATGCAGGCTAGGGCAGGGCGTTAAAGGGTTAAGCTGCCTATTTTTCTTGAGCAAAACACCCTACGGTTGACTGAGGGCGGTAGAGGTAGATAATTTAACACCTCCTTTACGGCATCCCCTTGATGACGTCTTCCCCTTCTGCTGTCAGCGACCGCCGTGGTTTCGCTCTTGTTTTGAGCCTAACCATCATGGCGCTTTTGGTTTTGGTGGTTTTGACGACGGCCGGGTTTCTGAATTTAGAATCACGGATTGCGGATATGGCGATGCGGGGTGCGATGGCGCGTCACAATGCGCTGATGTCAGGACGTCTCGCTTTGGCGCAACTTCAGTTGCTCGCTGGACCTGACCAACGCGTCACTGCGACGGGTGGGATTATCGATCCAGCGAACACAACGTGGGGACCAGCACCCTCAAATCCTAATTACGCGTTTTACACCGGCGTCTGGCATGCGGGAGCAAAAGCGGACAGCAAAGGGCGCATTTTATCTCCCTTGCAGCGTTCGGCTAATGGTTACCTTTACGATACACGTCAAACCGATGACGCTTCTGCACCACCTGTCACAGGCAGAAATACGGATGGGAAAATCTATGACTGGGCAACAGATCGAGAACGTACGACAAATGATAGTCGGCTTTTAGGTTGGCTGGTCAGTGGGAACGAAGGGCTGCCTCTGAATGTCGCCACTTATAATGGCCCGCGTGCAATCTGGACTGTCGGCGCCGCTGGTCGAGTAGCCTTAGTGGGTCCCGGGACTATTACGACTGCAAGTACGGAGGGAGCGCTAGGGGCTCCGACTGGGCGCATCGAACTCACTCCTGTTGCGATGCCTGGGCCTTCTACATCGATCCTTACAGGCCGCTATGCCTGGTGGGTGGGTGATGAAGGTGTAAAGGCACGCATTAATTTGGCCGACCCTTATGCCGGAGCTACGGCGGATCCTCTTTCAGTTTCTGGCGGCTATTACTACCGCTTGATGACATCGCAGCGGTTTAATTTTAGCTTGGTTAAGGATTATGCTTCTCCGGTGAACAATTACCCATTTTCGAATTGGGATACTCGGAGCGTTTTAACGGATGCCGCAACGGGCCTGAATGTCGCAAACTCTTCCAACTTCAGTCAATTGAAGACAGCGATGGCCAGTGCCATTGATTTAACGCCACTGTATCACGATATAAGTTTTACGTCGCTCGGCTTGCACACCGATACCCAGCGCGGTGGACTTAAGCGCGATCTCACGGCTTATTTAAATTTGGGCGGCACCTCTCCGTCTGCTATGGGTTCGGGTATTATTGCTGGTGTGGCTTGGACGTCCACATCGGTAGATGCCGCTCGTCCGATGGCTTTGCAGGGCGTTAGTGATACCACAGATATTCTTGGAGATCTTCCGTGGGTTCCAGAGGGTACGAATACGGCTTTTAATGTTTGGGGCAATTCTGATGGAGCCGGTCGTAGTACGGGTCCGAAGTATGGCGTTATACGTTCATGGTACTTACAGAAGACTGCTTGGGGCGTGAATGTTGCTGCTTCGTTGCCGGTTGCACGACAGTCAATACCTACGCCTATCTCACCAGGGCCAACTGCTACATCGCTTCCTTATATTCCTAGCGACAACCAGAACTATAGTGTTGGTTGGCTAAAGAATCAGTGCCGAACAGCCGTCCACCCCGTGCTATCGCAGTTCAATCTTTGGTTCCGCCCTGCTTACGATACCGCTGCAACGATTCCCACCCCCACATCTACCGCACGCGCCTATATGTTAGTCTATCCGCGAATCGTGATGTGGAATCCTTGGAACGTACCGATTGCTTCGCAGCAAT
>CAJBPJ010000026.1 GCA_903957465.1 uncultured Opitutia bacterium | reverse complement strand
ATGGTGGTTTCGTGGGTCGCACGAAAATATTCACCGAGGGCGAGCGCGACGTGGCCTGGCTCATCTGCTCGCATACTTTCGCCTTCTGCAGGTATCAATGTGCCATCGGCTGCTACCATTGGCAGGTTCTGCTGAAGCAGAGACTTAGCTAGATCGAGGCATTGATTCGCGAAATTGAGCATCCGTGTGTTGGACGGTTGGCTACCCCCTCCCTAGATGTCAAGAACAGCAGGTAAAAAAGTTGTAGAAATCGAATGACCTCGAATCCTATCGTACTGCCTTTAGCGTATATTTGTCCGACTCCTAAATGACGAAATCCTCATCAGAGACTGATGAAAACAGTCAAGAGACCCCTCAGGTGGTCTTGAGGCGTAGGCCCTTTTGGCAAAGGCTCGGCGGCGACGGTCTCGTGGTTTCCCTAATTTTCCATGGGTTCTTAGTTTTTCTGTTCGGTGCATGGGTCATATCGACCATTACCGATACAGCTAAAACGGACCCCACGACCTTTGCGAGTGGGTCAGGCGGGGGTGCTGCTGGACTGAGAGCAAAGTCATTCGAGCACAAACTACAGCCTAAGAACGCCCAGAATTTAGCAAAGACATCGGCGCGTATTACATCCAAATCTGCGACGTCATCTTTGGCACTACCGAGTCTACCGGAGACGTCAGCGAACTCGCTCGTCTCGGGACTGACCAATGGGGGATCTTCCAAAGGTTTAGGCGGAGGCGCGGGAGGCGGGATTGGTTCTGGGGTAGGTGTGGGCGTGGGTAATGCTAAAAATTTCGTTTCGCTGTTTGGGAGTAAACTGGGGTCAGGCGGTTTGCTCGGTGAATTTTGGGATATAAAATTAGATAAAGACGGTAAGCCTATCAAGCATGCCGGTCCGATTGGCGATTACGGTTACAGTGCGGCAGCCATGGTTGAGTACCTTGATGCAATCGAATCGGTGATTCGCATGAATGGTAATACTAGCCGCGCTTTGCAGAAGTATTTTAAAGCCGAAACCACCTTGGTCTCCTCAACATTTGTGCATCCCTACATGCCGGCATCCGAGGCGCCGAAAGCTTTCGGTGTCGAGAAAGAGGTAAAGCCAGTGCACTGGCTTGCGGTTTACAGTGGTAAAGCGAGCGCACCCTTTACGGATGAATTCAGATTTGTCGGTGGGTGTGATAACGTGATTGTCGTATTGGTTAACGGCAAACTCGTCTTCGACGGGAGCCGTCGGTACACCCAATCAGCACCCCCTGAAAAGTATTACACCAAGTGGAAACCTTCGACTCCGCCTATCAAAGGGGCGCCCACCGGAGACATTCGTACATTTAACTCACCCGCAATTTGGGGTGATTGGGTAAGACTGAGAAAGGGTGAAAAGTTTGATATCACCATCATTCTCGGAGAATCAGGTGGTGTTTATGCCAACGGACTTCTCGTCGACTGGAAAACAGCACCGTGGCATAAGGATAAGAATTCACCTGGGCCTCCCGGCAGTCTGCCACCGATTTTCCAAGTGGGACCTGTTTCGCCGGATCTTGCTGAGTCTATTCAAACTCAAAGTAAGCCGCACGGCTATGTGCCTTATTTTGAAAAGGATGTCGTCTTTAAGCCTGAGCGCTTTGCATCAAGCGAGCGCTAAGGTTTAGTTGGGTTCGAAGACCACCTCGACATCGGCCTCGGATAGCTTGCGGTGCAAGATGATGTCGCGACGAATCGGCCACCAGCGGTAAAGGTGAATTTCAATCGGGCGCCACATGCCCACCCAGCCGCAGATGGTTAAGCCTTCTCGAAGTAGTGATGCCCAGCCGGCATCTGATTTAATCATACTCGCGAGCGCTAAGGTAGCTGCAAGGAAGGCTAGGCCAATAAAAAGCGAACTGCGACCTTCGCGGAGCATCTTCCGTAAATCTCGTCCATATTGCGCGGTACGGTAATCAAAGTAATGCCGAATCGATTCGCGTACGAAACGGGCAACCTCTGGGTTGGCAGCTTCGCGCAAAACGATACGCAAGCGGAATGGGTGGTCTTCATGCACTTCGCGTGCCCAGCTCACAATGTATTCTTCGGCGTCATGATCGAGGTCGCGTTCGTGGAACGGCGATGGGTCCATCGAGTTGAAAAGCTGACTCGCTTGAGTCAGTCGGATTTCAATCAAGCCGGGTGGACGCACAATCATGTAATCAAGTATAACGTCTAACTCATTTGCACCGAGTATAAACCATAGAGAATCGGTGTATAAATCTACCGAAGGCGATTCTTATGCCCCAATCGGCCGGTTTGCAGTGTACGCTGACGCCCACCTAATTATTCAATCAGCTGCCAAGGTGCTTCAAGTAAAGGCGCCTAAACTCAGCGGTTTCTGCTGTCTCGAGTTTGCGGGTAGGTGGAGGGGGAATCTCGACACCCGCAAGTCCGAGGAAATCAAAGACCCGTCGACATGTGCCTGCATGATCTGCAACGAGATCTTCGTAGATAACTTCAATCACATCGACACCGCGCTCTTTGATGT
>CAJBPJ010000025.1 GCA_903957465.1 uncultured Opitutia bacterium | reverse complement strand
GCCAAGACGCCTTGGTGGTGGTTTCAGATAATGGCTCAACGGATGATACGCGCCAGCGGGTAGAGGCGTGTGGCGTGTCATATGTACGACTCGTTGATCACCCTGATAAAGGTTTGGCCATTCATTGCGCATGGCGGCATCTCGCCGAAAAGAGTGACGTGCTGGCGTACTGCGACGCGGACATGGCAGCCGACCCTGAGGCATTGCTCCGCGGTTTGGCGCTCATTCGATCAGGTCAGGCCGATGCGGTCGTCGGCTCCCGCTGGCATCGAGAGTCCAAGGTCATTGGTCGCGGCACGGGTCGATCACTTATTTCTTCTATACTGTCGTTCTTCTGGCGACGCCTGCCGGGCTCGACGCTTTCAGACCCTGGTTGTGGTTTGAAGTTAATCCGGACCGCCAGCTTTACCAAACTCAACATGCCCGAGCGCGGTGGATTCGCCTTTGGTGGAGAAGTGATGGTTCGCTTGCAACGTGCGGGTGGACGCGTGGTGGAGATCCCGGTGACGTGGACCGATGACCGTGCGCGACGCTTGCGTCTCGGCAAGGCAGCCTGGGACTACGCGAAAGCCTGGTGGCGTCTATTCCTGCGCTTAGCTTAGGAATTTTTCCTGATCTTTCTTCTCTCCGCGGATTTTGCGCCAGACCCATCGAGCGCCCTCCGCGATATACTTCCAGAAGAAGATAGCGGGAATGATCAGAAATTTCCCAAACTTCGCGATGAGCAGAAGTAGTCCACCTTTGGCGGCCATTTTCGCAAACGTACCTGCGGCGACAAGTCCCAGTACGGTGTATTCAGCAACGTGATCGGTGGCTTCGTTGAAATCCTTATAGCGTTCGCCTTCAGCAAACTGTGCTTGAGCAATGACGCCATCCATGGCGGCTTTGATTTGTGTGAACTCGCTCATGCTGCCGATTGCATTGAGGGAGAGTAGGCCACGGCGCCCAAGGCAGCGCGCCTCATAATTTAAGCTATCTTCGTTGGTGCCTTCACGTTTTTCCGACATGCGCTTCGCCCAGAAAATAATATGCCGATCTTTGTCGTAGCGAGGCGGCTCGGCCCAATCGACCATCCATAACTCGCTATAGCCAGCTTTGACACGCTCAGGGTTATACTCTTCTTCAGCCTCAATAAACGCTTCCTTAAGCTTCTTTGCATCAATCTCACTGGCGTCGTCATCTTTAACGAATCCACAGGCTTCATAGCGAATCGCTACCGCCCAAGCGCCTGCACGTAACGGGTGAAAACCTTTAGGTACCAGCAGGCCTTTTAGTCCGTTACCAATCGTGGGTGGATTGCCCCAGGCGTCGCACAGTACGAAGCGAGCGTCATCGGGACCTAAAAACCGGTAGGCTTCGGTTAAGTGTAGTTCAGCGTTGGCGCCTTCGATGCTGACAGTGCCCGCGCGTGGTTCCATTTTGGCAACGCGATCGAACACAGCCTGAACCTTTGGATCGAGCGCAGGCGTTTCCTCGGCTGCACCGACAAAGGCGCAGACCAATAAAGCTAAACATGCGAGGGGTTGGCGCATGCAAATTTCTTTAACCCCACCGGGGGGGGTGCAAGACGATTTTAGCGGCCACCCTTGCGACGCTCAGGACCGCGTGTCGGTTTATAGGCTTCTTCAAAGACGCGGAAGTCTACCTGGCGTTTAAAGCGATCCACTTTGTCGACAGTGACTTGAAGAGAGGCGCCAACGGCGTAGACGCGTCCATTGCGACGACCGACGAGCGCATTGCCATCAGGGTGCATGCGGTAGAAGTCGTCGTTGAGCGTCGTCATATGCACCAAGCCATAGGCCTGCGATGCAGTAAGCTCGACCATGAAGCCGTGAGCTTTCACTTCCATGATGCGGGCTTCGAAAGGACGTTTATCAGGACGTGCCATTTCGCGCTCAAAGAGCTCAAGTAGTTTTACTTTCTTAGAATCCCGTTCTGCTTCAGCACTATTGCGCTCCGTGATAGAGATGTGGTCGCAGGTCTGAGCCAGATCGCCAATACCCGGCGTGCGGATGATTTCCAGTGAGGCTGAAGGAATACCATTTTTGGTCATCCAGCCGTCAAGGATACGGTGCTCAACTAAGTCGGCGTAACGACGAATCGGGGAGGTGAAGTGACTATAGTGGCGCTTCGCCAAGCCGTAGTGGCCATCTGCTGCAGGGCGGTAGCAGGCTTGGCGTAAGGAGCGGAGGAGTTGGACGCGTAAAATGTGTCCATCATCACGGTCTTTCAGAATGGCTAAGGTCTTAACCATCTCGGAGCGCTTCGTGAGGTCACCAACCCGTACGTTCGCAATCGCCAGCGAATCGCGGAGCATGGTCAGCTTTTCAGGATCAGGCTCGTCGTGCACGCGCGAGATATGCGGGATGCGCGCTTTAGTTAATTGTTCGGCAACCGTTT
>CAJBPJ010000024.1 GCA_903957465.1 uncultured Opitutia bacterium | reverse complement strand
GTTGCCCGCCAGAGAGCGCCGTCGCTGATCCGTCTTCGCGCCCTTCTAGCCCTACTTTAGCCAAGATAGCGCCAGCTCTAGCCGCAGCCTCTGCATAGGAAGCTCCCTGGATAAGCAATGGCACCATCACATTTTCGCGGACGCTAAGGGTGGGAATAAGGTTAAAGGATTGGAAAACAAACCCGAGATTCTTCCGGCGAAAGGCCGTGAGCTCTTCTTGTGATAATCCGTCCAAACGCTGGCCAAAAACTTCTGTGGTGCCGGCGTCTGCACGCAAAGTGCCGGCGATAACGGACAGCAAGGTCGTCTTACCGCAGCCTGAAGGGCCAACGAGCATGATGAGTTCGCCCTGTCGGGCTTCGAAGTCTACCTGCTTAAGAGCCATCACCGCTGATTCGGCAGGTCCAAAAGATTTATCGACGCCATGGATGCGTACTGCGGTCACAATGTTTGTGGCTGTACTCATATTAGCCGCGGAAGACGGAGGCTGGATCGACACGGGCTACTTTGACCATGCCAATGAGTGCTGATATAAAGCTGATACCTAAAACGAGCACGAAGGTGGCCCAAAGAATTTGTGGATACATCACAAACGGCGGCATGCCCCTCTCAATCATGCCGCGGCCGATGGCTTGTGCCATGCCAACGCCTAAACCAAATCCGAGCAGGCCAGCAGTCAGTGCCTGCAAGAGAAGCATACGCGCGAGCACACCCATACTTGCTCCCATGGCTTTAATTGCCGCGAAATATTTCAAATTCTCGAGAACGAATGAATAGAAAGTTTGTCCAGAAATCGCGATGCCGACAAAAAGTCCGAGTAGCACCGCCGTTCCAAAGGAGAAAGGGATACCCGTGTTTTTCCAGAACCACCAGAAGGTGCTACGGGCCAGGCTGCCTTCCTTCCAGTGCCAGAGATCGGTGTCGGACGTCCATGCCTTGAGGCCGGTTTCTTTCTCAATACGTAAACGTAAGTCGTCGACAGCAATGCCTTCACGCGGCTCGACCAAAACATAACTTAGGGCACGGCGCACATTGGCCGTGTAAGCCTTTGCACGATCATACGTCGTATAAACAAAAGGGCCTCCCGTAAATGCACGCTTCACTCGACAAATGCCTACAATGCGAGCTTCGGTGTCATTCAGCTCAAAGGTGTCGCCAATCTTTAGTGGGATAATTTTTTCGGATCCATCGGGCTGAATGACGATATGCCCGAGCAGATTCGCACCCCATTCGTCGACCAAGACGGTGTTGGGCAAGCGGAGGTCTTCGATGTTGCCTTGTGTAAGTGTGGCCGGTGCTCCCGCAAACGTATCGCTATCAATACCAACGAGTGAAATGAGTTTGAATTTCCCGTTGGGCATCCGGGCCTGCATGATCGAAGAGTGAAGCGGGGCGGCCCATGAAACGCCGTCGACCGAGCGGACGCGGCTGACGTCGGTGTCGCGCATTGGCTTGGCGTCGTTGACCTGCTCAACCTCTGAGTCACTCACCCAAATAGAGGCACGGATATTAACCATCGGCGTGTACGTCCAACTCATGATGCCGAAGAAAACCGAGCTCTGTTGCGCCATTAACAATGCGGAAAAGCTTAGCCCGCAAAGCAACATGGCGAGCTTTGCGCGGTCACCAAATAGCATGTTAAGCGCTAAGCGATACATGCTATGGCGTCTGTGTAGCTAAATATCTGCTTAAGCCGCTGGTGCACCGCCAACCATCCAGATATTTTTCAAGAAGGCAGGACCCCAGGACGCGTGAACAGCCCAAGCCGTCAGCAAGGACAGAACCACCAAGGACCAGAAGGTGATGACCTTCTTGCGGTCTTCGCTGCGTGCGGAAGCGTGCGCCAAGCCGACAGCGACAAGCGCGAGCAGTGGGTGCAAGAGCGAAACAGACTTCGGGTAAACGCTGTACCATTGATATGCTCCGAGAAGAAGATTGATGTCCAATAGCACGGCAACAATGCGCTGAAAGACCGGACGTGGACCCTTAAAAAGCGCGACCAACACGACCACGAAGGACAAGAGGAAGACTAACTCGCTGTAGTGCTTATGGATGTTCATGGGTTACAGCGTGAGAGAGTCTTTCCAGTCTGCAAGCGCCGTCCGTCGGTTACCCCTCACGATCTTCTGTGTAAATCAGCCAGAAAAAGCCGTTCGCCAAGACCGCCCCGAGTAATTGCGTGAAGATTAAGCAGGCTGCCCAGGGGAGGAACTTCCCAAAACGCATGCACTCCCCGAAAAAGGCCTGAAGGGTATCTGTTTCCGCCCGCAGGGATGAAAATAGGTCATGAAGGCCAAAGGCCCAGGCGATGGCAGGATTGAAGAACGCCACAATGAGGCCAAAGGAAGAAGCCGCTCCATAGACGGCAGCGGCAATGGCGAGTGCTGCATAGGTATTCCCAGCGGTGCGCTTCGAGGTGGCCACAACGAGGATCACAAAAACGACAAAGAGGGTCCCAAATGTCTCCGCACTCATTGCCGAAAGCCAGGCATCGGGAATGCCGACGATTGGGCTATCTGCCCGCTCAGGATCATGTCCGGCGAACATGGCAGTGACAAATGCCCCTAGGGACGCTGCAAAAAACTGCGTTACTATATAACCAAAGAGTTCACCCACGGTGATTTTCCCGCGGAGACGCATCGATACACTGACTGCAGGATTAAAGTGTGCACCGGAGATAGGACCGAGGGACCAAATGAGCGCAGCTAAACCCAAAGCAACACCGAGCGGATTACCAATCAGCGCAAAAACGGTGAGGAAGAAAGTGCCTAAAAATTCGGCGGTAATACGATTCATGGAATAAACCCTACGTGGCGTGCCTTGCACTGTCGTAAATGACCGGGCTGGCTCAAGCCCGTTCCTATGAACACATACATGAACATACCAAAACCACACCAAATCGCTGCCCTTTGCTGGGTAGCTCTCCTCGCCCTTGGCCCCGCTCACCTGTATGGTGCCAGCAAAGCTACCACACCTGCGCCGGCAGACGTCAAACCGCTCTCCTCAGAAGAAAGCCAGCGCTTAACCGCAGCACGTCGTATCGCTGCAGACGATCCCGAGGTGTCTACGGCCTACGAACAGGCCAAAGCGGACAAGGCAGCTGCGCGAAAAGCCTACCTTGATTACAAGTCGACGCGCGAACGGGCAGCTTCTTCTGAAAACGCCTGGCGCAGCTTAAGTGACAAGGCGTTGGCAAAAGCAGACCC
>CAJBPJ010000023.1 GCA_903957465.1 uncultured Opitutia bacterium | reverse complement strand
TCTTCCGTTGGCGCTTCACCCACAAAAACAATTTCTGCGTCAAGGTTGCCTGCACCAAAAATAAGTGGCTTCACTTTTCCTAAATGACGTTGGCATTCGGCGCAGGCCTTAACGATTTCTTCGAGTGCAGCCATTTGGGAACTTTTGTTTACACCAGCGGGAAGGTTTACTTTCGGCGGTTCAGGAATCGCACTGTCATCTACTTTGCCGACAGGTGCCCGCGGCTTAGGCTCGGTTGGCACAACGATCGGATCGCGTTTGTATTCTGCCAGAGGTTTTGCGGGGGTGGTTAATGTGTTCGGTACAGCAACCTTCGGCTGACCTTTGAGCGTACGAAGAATATCGACGGATTCAGCGGAAAGCGGGACGGTTTCAACCCCTTCAGCCCTTAAACGGCGAAGTTCAGTCAAAAGGACCTGGAGGGGCTCAGTTTCGTCCATCGAAGGCGTGAGGCTGTTGGCGCAAGACCCTGGGGCAACCCCGTTCGCTACACATAGGCCTTATGAGGTCAAAAGGGCCCTTAAATAGGGTATTTTACCTTAAGTGTGTGCCGATTGTGAATAAACTTGCATTAGACCACCCCAAGTGCGATTTAACACCTTCGGTTCCCATTAACTAAACTCATAGGGAACCCCGCAAGAAGCTGGTGGGTTGTCGGTCGCAAGCGATGACAATTTGAAATCCGAGGTCGGAAACAGGCAATGCGGTTGTTGGTACAGAAAGAAATAATACAATGGATAACAAACTGTTCGTCGGCAATCTCGCGTGGGCTTCCACCGAGGACGACATCCGCGCCCACTTCGCTCAATTCGGCGAAGTGACATCCGTGGAAGTCATGCGCGACAAATTCACTGGCCGTGCTCGCGGTTTTGCCTTCGTAACGATGGCAAACGGCGAAGCGGCACTAGCAGCCATCGCTAAGACCGAAGGCGTGGACTTCATGGGTCGCCCCTTGAAAGTCAACGTCGCACGTCCTCGCGAAGAGCGCCCCTCCTTCGGTGGTGGTGGCGATCGTGGCGGCTTCGGTGGTGAGCGCCGCTCCGGCGGCTTCGGTGGCGGTCGCGGCGGCTTCGGCGGCGGCGGCGGCGGTGGCGGTCGTGGTGGCTTCGGCGGAGAACGCCGTGGCGGCTTCGGCGGCGATCGCGGCGGCTTCGGCGGCGGTCGCGGCGGTGATCGCGGCGGCTACTAATCCCACCTCGGATTAGACTCCCTCAAGGGCGCACTTTCGTGCGCCCTTTTCTTTTGGGAAGACTTTAGGCTTTCAGGCAGTCAGCAATCCATAAGATGATGTCTAATGAGCTCACGCCCCTCGAGTCGCTGGTTCCTGTGTTTAGTTGCCTGGCTGGTAGCCTTGTCTGCCCACGCTGAACCCCTTCGCGGCATTCCTGCTAATGTCGATGCAGCTGTACATATTTCCTATGACGAAGCTGCGAAGTCGCAACTGCACCCCCTCGCCGTCGCCCTACAAAAACGCATGGAAAAACTTGGCGAGCAACTCGACCCGGTAGCCGCAAAGCGTAATAAGGAACTTTTAAATCGTTTAGGCCTGAAGACAGATGGAACGCACATTATTAAACTGGGAGTCCGCATCGCGAAGGGAGAAGGCGAAGAAGGTCCGGATTATTCTTTTTACGGCGTCATCCACCTCGACCTCCGCAAATCTGCTTTTGATACTTTCGCTAAAGAACAAGGCGTCAGCCCGGTTGTCATTGGCGATCTTACCGGATGGGAAGGCAGCAAACTGGTCATCGCACTTTTGAAAGCGCTGAATCAAGACATTGGGACTGAAGAATCGGCTATGGAGGTGCTCAAGGATTACGCCGTCGTGATGCCCGAAGACAATGTGCTCATCCTATCACCCATCCGCGAGACGAGCACGACCATCGCATGCTGGCGTAATAAAAAGCCCAGCTTCGAGTTGCCCGCCAGCGCTCAGGCCGAAGTCACTGCCACCCCGTTGCACCACACACAAATTTACGCTAACGTCCGCAAGATCCAAGAAGCCGTCGACCCAGAATCGTTAAAAACCGATAAGCTCGGCCTCAAAGACGTCACTTTTGTTGTCGGCGAAGACGCTAAAGATTTCCTCATGCGAGCAAAGGTGAGCTTCAGCGATGAAGCCAAGGCCAAGACAGCTGCACAAGAAATTACCTCCGCACTAACCATTGGTAACTTGGCTACCGTTGAGGCTGACGAGGATGACGCTGACACAAAGTATTTCAAAAGCGAAGCGGCAGACTTCCTTGCAGGTATCAAAACGACCCAGGATGGTGCAACAGTCTCCATCCGGAGTGCATACAGCTTAGGCCGCGCCAAAGTTCTCTTCGGCAAGTTAGGAGACAAGGTTGAACAAATGGCACGTGAAGCGGCTGAAGTTACGAAAGAAAATGCGACCCCTGCACCTGCTTCTGTCGAAGACGAAGAAATGGATGCACCCGCAAAAGCGCCTGCACCTAAGAAGACTAAATAACTTTAAACACTAAACCTAAAATTATGAAACCCATCCTCCTCACAGCGCTCGTCGCTTTCTCTGCCGTCGTCTCAGCCGGCCTACCTACCCGCGGCCTGCCCTCTGGCAACACGGACATTGCCGTCCATATTTCCAACGAAACAATCGATAATACTCAAATTGGTAAGGCCCTAACCGATGCCTTTCTCGGTGAGATTGAGGCCAATACGGTCGTCATTGCTTTGAAGAATGAACTCGGGTTCGTACTCGACGAGGACTTCCGCGACGTGACCGTCGTCGCCAAAGCCGGCGACGAGAAGAGCGTCACCGCACTTATCCGTGGTAAATTCAATAAGGCCCGCATCGAAGCATTCGCTGCAGCCAACAAAGTACCTAGCCGCACCGTCAAAGGCCTGAAGGCTTGGGACGCCCAAGCTTTCGGTAACGCCGTTGCCAAAGCCGCTGGATCTGAGCCAAATAAGAGCAATCCAACCATAACCGCTGAACTGGTAATCGTCGACGGCAACACCATCGTCGCTGCCGAAACCTCCAACATTGATCGTGCCGTTACTGCTGCCACATCGAGCAATCCCTGGAAGCATACTGGCCTAAGCACTGCAGAAGCCTCTGTAAAAAATGGCTGGTTACTTATCTCGGCTAATGTTGCCGCAATCGAGGAAGCCGAAGCCGCGAAGCGCAAACCAGATGCTACAACGTCAACTGAAGGTAAAGCCGCTCTCGCTAAACGCAGTGGCGTTAAAGCAGTCATTCTCGCTCTGGGTGAAAACGCCACCGACGTAACCCTTCGTATTAACGCAGAATTCGTCGACGAGGCTGCTGCTAAGAAAAATATCAGCCAGGCAAAAGGCATGCTCGGCTTTGGCAGCATGTTAACCATGGCCGCTGATGGAGATTCCGCCGAAGTTGCTGCCAATAAAGCTACCGGTGCTGACCTTATTCGTCGTATCACCATCACACAAAATGGCGCAACCGGTGACGCCACGCTCGACTACCCTATTCAGAAGCTCGCCCAAACGATTGTTCGTGCTGCAGAAGCACGTCGCGAAAAGGCCGCTAAAGGTAAGTAATCTTCAGACAACTTCTCCGAAAAAGGGCGACCCTGCGGTCGCCCTTTTTATTGCGAGAGCTCAAGGGCCTGACACACTTGGACTATGAATTTGCGCCGTCGGGTATTTTGGTTGGCCGGCAGCCTAGTGTTAACCGCAAGCATTGTCTTCTGGTTTAAACGGGGCACATCCCTATCGCTCGAGCGCAATCACGGCACGATGGGTCGAGTATTTGTTACTGCCACCCGCCAATCGCCTGCAGGTTTAAAAATTGCTGGTGCACCCGCACTGATAGACGAGATCAGCCGCGTGGGATCGACACGTGACCGCCTTGTTACTGCGTTTAAATCAACTCAAAGCCCAACCATTGATTTTGGCTTTGGTCCTGGAGATGAAGGCGTGGAAGTCGCACCGGCAACCCAGAGCCGCATTGGCCTGCCCGCGATCGCAGATACTTTACTGAAAGCCCAAGACAACCCGTTGCTCATCCTACATATCCGTGAACCTGCGCGCCTAGCTCAAGTTGCGGCAAGACGCAGCTGGGTTGGCCCCCTCGCAGGCGACGTCTTTGCGTCTGCCCGCTCCATCAGCGTAGCAGTTGATGAGGACACTGTCAGTGCACGGCTTCGTGTGACTTTTGCACTCGAGTTTCCAGATGGCGATGCGGCGGAAGCTGCACTCAAACGCTTAACGTCTGCCCAAGGAGACTATAGTCAGCTTGGTTTTATTGCTCAACCGGGTTACGAGCGCGTTGTCCGACGCACGCAGCTCGTTGTGATTCGTATAGACGTGCAGTCAAACGAAGCGGCTGAGCACCTACCACCGCGCTAAATTAAGCGACGAACTCGAGGGTGCCGTCCGACTTTAGTCGACGGTAGTAACAACCCGCGCGGGCACGTCCATTTGGACCTTTGGTGTGACAGGCACCCTGCCCCGCTGGCTTCACACGGTAAAGGATCGAGTTCTGCTCGCAGTTCACACGCACTTCGAGGAGCTCGAGGAAGTCGCCTGACGTCAGACCCTTGACCCAAAGCTCATTTCGCGAGGTCGACCAAAAGGTAGCCTTCTTTTCCTTAAGCGCGGTCTGTAAGGCCAATTGGTTAACATATCCCACAATGAGGACTTCACCGGTGGCAGCATCTTGAGCCACAGCAGGGATAACGTCTTCTTTGCCTGACGCAATTTTACGAAGCTTGCCGAAATCAAGGGTCAGCGCTTGGCCTTCTTCTAGGGCGGGATTTGACATGATTCTAAGGAAGGGGTGGGACTGCCTTCCATTCAAGGCTGGAATCCCGCCCCACTGCCCCCTATCCGTCAGTTACCTTATGCCTCTCGACACTCAAGCCCTTCAACGTGCCGCCAACGAAGCACGCGGCCTTGCCATGGATGCGGTCGCTGCCTGCCACTCGGGTCACCTCGGCCTCCCACTTGGCTCTGCGGAAATCGGCGCCGCCCTTTACGGCGATTTCCTCCGTCACGACCCAGCCGACGCTACTTGGCCAAATCGCGACCGCTTTGTGCTCTCCGCGGGACACGGCTCGATGTTTATCTATGGCTGGTTACACTTAGCTGGCTTTGACCTCTCGATGGACGAGGTGAAGGCTTTCCGTAAACTTCATAGCAAGACCCCAGGCCACCCAGAATTTGGTGAGACCGCAGGCGTCGAAGCAACAACCGGACCTCTCGGACAAGGTACGGGCAATCTCGTTGGTATGGCGATAGCGGCAAAAATGGCTGCGGCACATTTCAACACCCCAGAGCATACCATCTTTAATCACCTTATCGTCGGTCTAGCGGGTGATGGTTGTTTACAAGAAGGGATCTCACATGAGGCAGCTTCATTCGCGGGACGCTTTGGTTTGGATAACCTCGTCATGCTTTACGACTCCAACGACGTCACCCTCGACGCCATGGCTTCCAAGACGCAGAACGAAGATACCGCCAAGCGCTACCAAGCCTGCAATTGGGACGTCACCACACTGCCTAACGGACACGACATTGCTGCCATTTCCGCCGCCCTTGAAGCCGCACGTAAAGCGACCAACGGCAAACCGAAGCTTATCATCTGCAAGACCACCATCGCCAAAGGCATCCCCGAAGTTCAAGGCACCAGCAAGGGCCACGGCGAAGCGGGTGTGAAATTTATTCCTGCAGCCCGCAAAGCTCTCGGCCTACCCGAAGAAACATTCTTCGTCTCTCCAGAGACACGCACTTACTTCGCAGCCCGCAAAGCGGCGCAAGCACAGGCGCATGCAAACTGGAAACAGACATTCGCAGCTTGGACTAAAGCCAACCCTGAAAAAGCCGCTCAGCTTGGCAAGGGTCTTGCCTGCAATCACGGCGACGCCAACGCGTTACTCGCAGCCATTCCTGAATTCGGCAAAAACACCCATGCTACACGTGCCTCGGGTGAGATCGCCCTCAATGCAGTCGCCAAGGCATCCCCATTAGTCCTTTCAGGTTCTGCAGACCTACACGGATCGACCAAGAATTACCTCAAGGACATGGGGGATTTCGACATCGCGACACCCACAGGTCGTAATCTGTACTTTGGTATCCGTGAGCACGTGATGGGCGCGATCCTCAACGGTATTGCCTATCACGGAATCTTTAAGGCATCCGGTGCGACCTTCCTTACATTCTCTGACTACCTACGGCCTTCCATTCGCGTGGCCGCATTAGCGAAGCTGCAGGCCTTCTATATCTTTACCCACGACTCTGTCGGCGTTGGCGAAGACGGGCCGACCCACCAACCTGTAGAGACGGTGGCAGCACTGCGTTGCATACCCAATCTCGACGTTGTGCGTCCCGGTGATGCCGAAGAATGCGCCGCGGCCTATGCCCATGCAGCCTCGCGTCGCGAGGGACCGGTGGCACTGATCCTCTCTCGTCAAAACCTACCCTCACTCGACGCAATCCCTGTAGCCACACGTCGACAAGGCACCCTTCGCGGCGCCTACATCGCTCGCAAGGAAAGCGCTACCTTAACGCACATATTGTTGGCAACGGGCAGCGAACTTTCGTTGGCAATCGCAGCCGCTGAAAAAATTGGCCCCAGTGTACGCGTTGTCTCACTCCCTTCGTTGGAAGTATTCGCACGTCAACCTCAAGCCTATCGCGACGAAGTCCTGCCCCCGAACTGCGGTAAACGTGTCAGCGTTGAAGCTGGCAATACGCAGCCTTGGGGTCGACTCGTTGGCCTTAGCGGAAAGTCTATTGGTACAGATCGCTTCGGATTAAGCGCCCCTGGCGATACCGTTATGCGCGAACTTGGTATAACCGTCGAAGCGGTCGTGACTGCGGCCCAGTCTCTCTAAGACTTAACGCGGTCCGGTTAGATCCTCCAACTTGACTCGGAAGAGGCCACCCTCTTCCGAGCCGAGCAGTAGCGCTTCATTATCAAGCCAAGCGCAACCCTCGACCTGCCACTGACTCACTGGCAGCTGAATGGGTCTTGCCCATGCCTGACCCGCTAGAGGGTTCTCAGGAGTCTTAGAGACATCAAAGATCCATAGCATTCGATAGGTTAAAATCGCCAGGAACTTGCCGTTGGGTGAAAGACTCGCATCGGTAACCATGCCATGGGCGTCAAAGGCGGCCACACGACTCAAGTAAGCCTTGGTAGATACCGCAGGAATCTCTACGCGCCACAATACGCTTTCTGTATCTCGGCGATGTTTGGTGAGTAAATGCAACTTGCCGCGATACCAAAACATGGCTTCGCAATCGTGACGTTGATCGGGATCTGGAAAGTCAACTTGGTCAGGCCATGTAAACGAAAGCCGACGACTCGGCGTTACGCTGACTGCACCCAGTAAAGGCTCTGGAACAAAATAGAAGAGAAGCTCGCGTCGACGTGAAAGGTTGTTGCCGACATCGCCGATGATGAGATTACCTGCCCCGTCACTGGCTAATGCCTCCCAGTCCAAATTTTTTACACCAACAACCTCAACCCCAAGGTACTTGGTCGCGGCTCCCGAGGCGCTCTCAGACTTAGCCACAGGCTGAGCGGTTAAACCCGAGGGACGAATTGGGACGAGCCGTACAGGTCCGTCTGAATCACTTATTGCCCACAAAACCCTGTCTTGGGTTGGACTTAATAAAAGCGCCGAACATTCAGGAACAGCGTGACGGTCAAGCGCCCCAACTGTTTGTAGCACTAATGGGCGCGTATCCGTGACCGCAGGTCGAAGCAGCGACGGGTCGGCGGCCAAGACGGTAACGGCATAAAAAAGGAGCGAGGCGCGTTTCACAGAAAAATAATGATGCGGAAGAAATAGCTATTTTGGCAAGGATGCATCCGTCTTTTTTGCTGTGCCTATGCAGAACCCTGTTCATCTTTAGACCGTGGCCAGCCGCAACGCACGAGCACTTTGGACCGCTGCCTTGAGTAGCGGCAAACTGACACGTAAAAACGCCGCAAAGAACCCCACGGCGACACGGGGCTTCCGAGGTGTTATTCTGGGCGTAGATCCATCCTTAAGGGGAACCGGTTTGGCTATAGTGGATACACGCGGCAATGAACCTAAGCTTCTGGCGAGCGAAACACTCACCATGCACGCTTCGGTACCAACGCATATTTGCTTAGCACGCATTTACGAAGCGGCCTTGCGACTCGCCAGCACCCATGAGGCGAAAGCCATGGCACTCGAGTCGACCATCTATGTACAAAATTTACGCACCGTACATATTCTCGGCGCGTCGCGAGGCGCCTCACTGGCAGCAGCCGGCATGCTTGGGCTTGAGGTCGCTGAGTATGCCCCCACACGCATCAAACTTGCCGTTACCGGTAACGGGAAAGCCAGTAAAGAACAGGTTGGCGGCATGGTGCGAACTGCACTTCGTCTGACCGAGGATTTACCCCTGGATGAATCAGATGCCGCCGCCGCCGCGCTCTGTCACGGCTGGTCCTCGCGCTAAGATTACGTTCGATCGACAATGGCAAAGGTGTCCGACCGACTCCTTGCCTGGCTCCACCGTGTCAGTACGAAAGTCAGGGGTACAGGACGGACACCGAGTCGCAAATTATCGGCCCCTGCTTGTAAGCAGAGTCTGACTTGGCGCCACATGATCGGGTAGGCATTCCATACACCCAGCGAAGTATCGCGCACCACGGACGATACATGGCAACATCCGCCAATCTCGGTTACCCTAAACTTGCCTGCAGAAAGCTCCTGTTCATCCACGGCACGCAAATCTAAACGTGCGTAATGTAGGCCCGGGAATTGTCGGCAATACGCTGTAACTGAATCACGCAAAGCGTCCGTAACTAGGTCAGGCCGGTAAACGCAGTCCGCGCCATGAGCATAAGAACCAGTAGGGTTTAAAATGACAGACTCACCGGCGGCGGGAATTTCTGTAAGATGACGACTGTGTAGGTGAAGGTAAAGTTCGGCACGATTGATGGCGATGTCATCGGCATGAATCAATTCCTCCAGGGCACGAGTTCCATTACCCACCACCGTTACATTACGCTTTTCAACCACGGCCATTAACAGGCCGTTGGCAGAACCAGGCGCTCGCCTCCAAACAACTTCAAACTCTCGGCCCGGCAGACGCGGTTGCAGCACCCAGTCTTCCGTACAATTTTGGAGCGCAGCGACGAGAGCTTCGTCGCCTTGGATAATCCGCAGTCCTGCACCATCTTCGGCGATTTCGGGTTTAAGAATAAGCGCAAATCCATGTTTACCGGCAAACGCTCGGGCAGAAGCCACGCGGGCTTCATTACTATCTTCAGCTAGCAGTCGGAGCGTTGGGCATGTGCGTGGGTCTGACTCAAAATGCTCTAAGAGCGCAGATTTTTCATCCCCAATAAAGCCACCCATCCGGCCAAAACCAGGATTCGCCGATGCAAAGGCAGTTAGGCTCCACAAACGGATACTGGTGAGCAAAATCCCTATACGAATCGGTAAATACAAGAAGGCGTTAGACCAGAGCGTCGGGCGAGTTAACCGACGGAACTTCATGACCAACTCACGTCGCCCACGCCAAGTTAACGCGGGCAAGACCCAATGCGTCAGGAACCAAATTCCCGCCAATGATCCGATAATGATCCAGGCAGCATACTTTTTGTAATGCGGGAACTGCTCCATGAATGGCGGCCCAAATGTATACCCAAGCCACATGAGTACGGGCGTCCAAACCAAGGCGGCGGTGAAGAGAAGCGCCCCTAGGCGGGGTAGGCTAAGCCGCAAGAGTCCTGCGGTAATAAAGGTCGGCACACGACTCGCTGGAATAAAGCGAGAGCTGACAATGACCAGCATCCCGCGCGGCGAAGAAAACCAGCCAGCCATCTGGTCGATTTGGTGTTCTTTCACAATCCACTTAAGTGGAGCATAGTGCAAAGCATCGCGCCCTAAGGTTCTACCCAAGGCGTAAAGAACCATATCGCCAATAAAGATACCTGCCGTGCAAGCCAGCGCTGCAGATGTAAAATCAATAACACCTTGTGAAACCAACAGACCACAGGCCAAACATGTGGGATCTTCAGCAACAAACGTGCAGACAATAATAACGAGTAACAGGATCCAATACCTTGCACCGCCAGAGTTTACTAATTCGGGGTACGAACCAACAACACTGGTAGATGCCGGACGTACGGCCGCCTGATTGGACTCAACTTTAGAGTGAAATTTTAGAATTTTAACTACGGCCTGCTTTTCTATTTCGTCACTAAAGGTTCTACCGCCATCCATGATTTCTAATTCAGCCTGCGGCATCAATTTAGCCGAATAACGTGCTGCATCGGCAGGCGTCACCCAATCATCGGCACCGTGTATCAACAACGATGGACCAGCCCACTTTGCTAACTTTTCTGATGACTGCGTTAAGTCCGTATCAAAAAGCACCGATGAATAGGCACGGTTCATGTGCAACCGATTCGCTAAACCAAAGTGTGGTGTCAGATTATCAACCAGCACAAAGGCTGCGTGGTGGAAGAAGTAGACGAATTTATTTGCGACGGCATTTCCCAAAACGGTGTACTCTTGGGCGCCTGGCGAAGAGACAAAGCTAAGCGAAGCCACGCGCTCTGGATGCACGGAGGCGACTTCGAGTGCCACCACGCCACCCATGCCTTCACCAACAAGGTGCACACGGCCTTGAGGCAATTGCCGGATAAGGTCTTCAGCAATATCGTGGGCTGAACTATCAGCTCGTAGCTTCTGAAAATAAGCTGCCGGCCATGTCATGCGATAAACGGCGCCGTTGCTTTGCACAATCAGTTCCTTTGAAAGTGTATGGTCGTCGCCCACATCGGGAAGCCGCGGGATCACAACGACAGGCAAACTAGACCCCTTAGGGCTACCCACATTGACTAACCGAATCTCTTGAGGTGGAGCCTCTGGGGTGCTTTCAAAAAAACGCTGGAATACCCATGAGCAGACTAACAAGAGAAGGTAAGCTCCGATAAACAACCACCGACGCGGTAAACGACTCACGGCGACATGCTTTACGTGCGCGGGTGGCATTGTTTAAAGGTGTAGGCTTGTAAGGTTGAGGGCAAGGAGGACTCGATTTAACCCCCGCATTTTTCTTCCTTATCTTGGCTTCATACCCTTTTCTGAAGCATGCCCGAACTGGGTCCGCTCGAACTGCCAGGCCTCCAAGTGACGGTGGAAAAGGTCGTCCACCACCGAAGCCCCGACTTTCCGTCCGAGACTCCCCATGCCTTTGTCTATTTTCTCTGCATTACCAACCTTTCAGACCGAGTCGTGAAGTTGATGGGTCGGAAGTGGATCCTCAAATCAGCCAATGGGTCGACCGAGGTTATTGAAGGTGATGGTATTACGGGTCAAACGCCACAACTCGCACCGGGGGAGTTATTTCGGTACAATAGCTACCATTTAACCAATGAACCCCTTTGGGCCTCAGGCGCCTTTCATGGCACAGACGACAAAGGTCAGTCCGTCTTTGTTCGCATTCCTGAGTTTACCATGGAGCCTCCAGTTTCCTAAAGATGCGCATCACTGACCTTAATAGCGGCCGAGAAATTGGCGCAAACTGTATGCTCGTCGAGTTTGGTGACTATAAGATGGTCGTTGATGCAGGCATGCATCCCAAACATATCGGCAAACAATCTTTACCGCAACTACGGCTGATTAAGGGCTCCGTTGACACAATCATTTTAACGCACTGCCACCTCGACCACCTCGGTTCAATGCCGATACTTGTCCGAGAACATCCCAAGGCGCGCGTACTCACTTCGAGTTCGAATACGTTGTTCGCTCGGCGCCTCCTGAGTAACTCCATCAACGTAATGACACGGCAGAAGGAAGAAACCGGTAATGCGGAATTGCCCATGTATACGCCGAGTGATGTCGAGCGCCTCGATCACGCACTCACAGCCGTACCTATCAATAATCCACGTCGGGTTGGACGTGGTGCCGATGAAGTCGAATTAACCTTCCATCTCGCTGGACACGTTGCGGGCGCCTTTGGCTTTTCAGCTGTCCACCAAGGCAAACGCGTTTTCTTTACAGGCGACGTGCACTTCACGGCGCAGCGTACCGTGGGCGGTGCAGAATTCCCCCGCACGCCGGTTGACGTATTGGTCATGGAATGCACTCGAGGAGCCACCACAACGGTTCCTGACATGAGTCGTAGCACCGAAGAGACGCGACTCCTCCGGGCAATCAATCGAATCCTTGATGGCGGAGGTTCCGTGCTTATTCCCGCTTTTGCTTTTGGGCGGATGCAAGAAATGCTTTTATTCTTAGATGAAGCCGCGGACCGCGGACAACTCGCCGATGCCCCGATTTTCTGTTCAGGACTTGGACTCGATTTGTGTGATTACCTTTCGGATGCATCCAAGAAAACCAAACAGTTGAAGTTTGATCGGCGCGTCCTTGAAGACCTTGGCGTCATCGCCCTGCGCAAAGAATACTCCCAGCCCGGCAAGCGCATGCGACAAGCCGGCATCTACCTCGTATCAAGCGGTATGTTGGTTGAAAAAACACCTGCGTGGCGCGTGGCCGCAAATATTCTCGATGACCCTAAAAGTGCCGTCTTCTTCGTTGGCTACTGCGACCCTGCCACCCCCGGTGGCGAACTGATTGGCACACCCAAAGGTGGAACTTTTGAATTCAAGGGGCTCGACTATACCGCAACCATCCGCTCAGAAGTTGAGCGCTTCCACTTGAGTGGTCATGCCGATCGTGAGGAGTTAATCCAATTTGCACGCGACTTGGCACCTAAAGATATCGTGCTGACACACGGCGACCCACCCGCTCGAGCGTGGATGAAAGAGGCTCTCGCCAAAGCGCTCCCAGGGACGCGGGTACACGACCCAGAGCCAGGTAAGCCAATTGAGCTCTAAATTAAAGACGCCGGCGGCGCATGTGAGCCGAAGGCTGACCGAGTGCTTCGCGGTATTTTGCAACCGTCCGACGCGCAATTTTGACTCCTTTTTTCTGCAACTCAGCGGTGATGGCCTCGTCGGATAGAGGAGCGGAAGTGTCCTCACGGGCCAGCAAGTCTGCGATGAGCTCTTGCACACCGGTCGCCGCAACGGAACCACCGTCATCCATGGCCACACCCGAGCTAAAGAAAGAGCGAAACTCGCGCAGACCCCAAGGCGTCATCATCCACTTGTTAGCAGCTGCCCGCGAAACTGTTGTTTCATGAACGCCCAACTCTACAGCAACATCTGCCATCGTAAGCGGTTTCAGTTTTGCAGGGCCCTCTTCAAAAAAATCTGCCTGCCGATTGATGAGGATGTGCGCCAGACGCTCGAGTG
>CAJBPJ010000022.1 GCA_903957465.1 uncultured Opitutia bacterium | reverse complement strand
GCCAAGGTACTGCCCACAGCCCCTAAGAGCGCCCGCCAGCTCTCATTCAGTCGGCCAACATGGGATCGCGCGAGGAACGTCGCTAAAAATATAAGCGTTGTGACTTTAGCAAATTCCGAAGGCTGAATAGAGAAGAGTCCTAAATTAATCCACCGGCGGGCACCGTAAACACTGCGAATGATTGACCCTAAATTAGTCTCAAACACCGAACAGAGAAAAATCGGGATGAGTAATAAAACGCCGCCGAGGTAAATCCACCGGGCATAGCGGCGTATTTCGCGGTAATCTAAAACCGAAACCGCCCAATAGGCCATCCAGCCAATAATCATGAAAACGAGTTGTTGCTGATGGAAGTCCGATTCGCGGAGAGCACCCGAAGACAGAATGGAAAAATAGCCGATAACACAGAGGGCGGCTATAATGACGACCTGGGTCCAATCGGTGATCCGCACAAAAGAAACCACGCCGTCGCGGGTCTGCGTCAGCCAGGTTGATTTCATGGGGGCGGAATTCGCCATAGGTCCAAGTTAGAGACCAACCCGCCGAGCCGCAAGCCGGGGAAAAGGGCTTGCGACTGTGGCCAGTCCGACAAGCCTAGAAACGGACCCTTAAGGCCATGGCCGTAGCTACCGACCAAAACATCATTGCCGCCGTGGCCTTCTCGTCAGGGGGGATTGTAGCCTATGCCGTCGCCAAGTGGCGGGAGACAACCCTCAACGAAATGCATGAGCGGCGACTACGTACCGAAGTTGAAATTGCGCGTCGCGAAACTGCCGCCGAAGCCTCGGGCCTAAAAGCCCTTGCAGAATCCGAAAGCACCGAAGCCCGACGCCTCGTCGAGGAGGCTCGCAAAGAAATCAATGAAGCAGTGCAGGCGAAAGCCAAAGCTGCCGCAGAACAATTACGGGCACGACAAGAAACCCTGCGCCTGGCAAACCTCCCGATAGAGGAATTACGCAAGGCAGCTATTGAAGCCATGCGATCGGACTGCGTAACCGAAGCCCGTCACCTGCACGATAGCATCCTCAGCGAAGCTGAAGATCAAGTTGCTGGTGAAGCTCGACGACGACTCATCGCAGCGATGCAACGGCTCGCACCCGCTGTCACGCAACAATCCACAGCCGTTTCCGTTTCCATTCCTAGCGAAGAAATGAAAGGGCGTCTGATTGGACGTGATGGTCGTAACATTCGGACCTTCGAGCAATCCACCGGAACTTCACTGCTGATTGATGAAACGCCCGATGCGGTACTCATTTCTTGCTTTGATCCTGTCCGCCGAGAAATCGCACGCATCGCCCTCCAGGCCGTAGTTTCAGACGGTCGTGTCTCCCCTGCCCTTATTGAAGAATACGTCGCCACCGCACGCACACGTGTGATTGATTCTGCCCGTCAACTTGGCCGCGCGGCTGTACGCGATCTTGGACTTCCACCGCTCGAACCTATCGTCGAAGAACTACTGGGTAAGTTACACTTCCGACTTTCTTCGAATCAAAACACTCTCGATCACTCCGTTGAAGTTGCCCGGCTGTGCTCAATGATCGCGTCCGAGCTCGGACTTGATCCACTCCCCGCTAAACGCGCCGGCCTGCTCCATGATTTAGGTAAAGCTATTGAAGCAGAAGCAGAGAGCAGCCATGCCCTTGCGGGCGCTTCGCTTTTACAGCGACTCGGCGAAGATCCTCGCGTCGTTAATGCAGTCGCCGCCCATCACCGCGAAGTTGAACCAGAATCCGTCTACGCGCCTTTAGTGATGATCGCCGACACCATTAGTGGATCTCGCCCAGGCGCACGCAGCTCGAGCATCGAAGGACTCATCCGCCGCCAACGCGGCTTAGAAGAAATTGCCCTCGGCTTTACCGGGGTCTCGGAAGCATTTGCAGTCCAAGCAGGGCGCGAACTTCGCGTGATCGTCCAGCCAGAGCAAATTGATGATGCCACGGCAGGTGATCTAGCCCGTCGCATCCGTATTCAGGTCGAACAAACGCTGAGTTTCCCCGGAACGGTACGTATTGTGGTCATTCGTGAGCGTCGGTTCATGGATGAGGCGCGTTAAGACCCGTTTCCTCTTGCCCCGTGCTATAGCCCCTGTCATGTAGGAGGTTCGCGACATTCTGTCGCTACCTCTGCTGGCTCGGGGATATGTATCCCCTTCATCTGCTAGCTACTATCGCGGCTCACGCCGCACCACAAACGTCCTCCGCCTAGCGCTGGACCACAGACCCAAGAAAACATGCAACCCGAAGATACCTCGGCCCAACCCGCCGAAAACCAAAATACCGCCGCTCCTGCGCCGGAAAACCGCCCCAGCCTCCGTGACGCTAAGCTGGAAAGCTCCCATACCGAACTCCCCCCGATGTCCGTGATCGGTGGTTCAACAACCCCGAACGCTGCACCTGGACAGATTGCTCAACCTAAACAATACGGTCGTCGCGGTGCGCCTAACGGCAACGGCGGCAACACTGGCAAAGGTAATGTACGTCCTAACATCGGCGCGATTACTAACCCTGCTGACTTAGTTGAGAAACTCTCGGGCAATGCCGCTCAAGGTTACGCTGGCGGACAAGAGCGTCGCGAAGAACGTCCTCGTTACGAAGATCGTCCTCGCCGCGAAGAACGCCCGCGCTACGAAGATCGTCCCCGTCGCGAAGAACAAGCTCCTGGCAGCAACCCTGCTGAAGCGTCATCGCAACCTCAAGGCGGACGCACCGAAAGCGAACTTCGTGCTGAACGCGAATACCGTGCAGCCCGCAATGATCGTGGTCCACGCGGACCTCGCCCAGAAGGCGAACGTCGTGAACCTCGTAATGAATTCCGTGGCGAACCACGCGGAGAACGTCGCGAACCTCGCAACGAGCAACCGCGTGGCGAACGCCGCGAAGGTCGTCCCGAACGCGCGCGCATCCAAATCGAGCCTGTCGTCATTCCTCTCCAAAAGCCGACAGGCCTTTGGGCAAGTATCACCCGCTTCTTTGCTTCACTCTGGGGCATCCCTAAGCGTGCTGAGTTTATTCCTCAACAACGCCAAGGAGACGGTCCTCGTCGTGACGGAAATCGCCAAGATGGTCGCCGTGACGGACGTCGCGATGGCTACCGTAGCGGCGGTCGACCACGTGGCCCCGGCGGTCGCGGCCCTGGCGGTCGCGGACCTCGCCCCTACCAAGGCTAATTGAAATGGGGGCGCGCAAGCGCCCCCTTCCTTTGTCACCATGCTCCAAGTCGCACGCATCATTGGGGGTCGCCGCTTACAAGGAGAAGTACGCGCTGCGGGATCGAAGAATGCGTGCTTGCCGATTTTGGCCGCCACGTTGCTCACACGCGACGCTGTGACGCTTCGTAACGTCCCAAATCTGAGCGACGTCCAGTATATGCTGGAGATCCTTCAGCATCAAGGCGCTGAAGTATCTCAACCCGCACCTGGCACCTGGGTTATCCGGGCGGAAAACGTAAGCCATCGTACGCCTTATGATTTAGTCCGTAAGATGCGCGCTTCGATTTGCTTACTCGGAGCCCTTGTCGGCCGACTCCGTCGGTGCGAGATTGCCCTTCCCGGTGGCTGCATCATTGGCCCACGGCCGATTGACCTTCACCTTAAAGGACTTGCGCGTCTAGGCTGCGATATCCGTCACGACGCAGGCTACGTGCATGTGGATGCAAGCAATGCACGTGGTGAATACGTCTTCCTTGGTGGACGCATGGGCTCGACAGTTTTGGGCACAGCCAACCTTGTGATGGCAGCAACCTTAACCCCCGGCACGACTCGCATCGATAGTGCTGCCTGCGAACCGGAGGTTGTCGATTTATGCAACATGCTCGTGCGCATGGGCGCACACATTGAAGGCATTGGCAGTCCTAGCTTAAGTATTGAAGGCGTTGAACGACTCCACGGCTGTGAGCACAACGTTATTGGTGACCGTATTGAAGCAGGTACATACCTGGCTGCGGGTGCAATTACCGATGGCGATGTAACCGTACGCGATATCGCCGTTGAGCACCTTGGCGCATTTCTCGACAAGCTGGAAGAATCGGGCGTGAAAATCCAAACAGGGAAAAATTTTGTGCGCGCGACTGGACGTCCAACAAAACCGATCGAAGTCACCACCCAACCCTTTCCAGGTTTCCCCACTGACCTGCAGGCGCAAATCATGGCGCTGCAACTCACCGTCAACGGACTGACCACAGTCACCGAGCGCATCTACCCTAATCGGTTTATGCACGTACCTGAATTACAACGCATGGGCGCACAGATTGATATCGAAGGCGCCACTGCGATTATCAAAGGCGGACGGCCACTTTCGGGCGCACCTGTTATGGCCTCTGATCTGCGCGCCTCCGCAGCCCTCATTCTCGCAGGTCTTGCCGCGACAGGTGAAACCTGGGTTCAACGCCTTTACCATCTCGATCGTGGCTACGAAGCGTTTGACGCCCGACTCACTGCACTTGGTGCAGACATTCAACGTCTCCCTGCCAGCCAACTCCCTTCGGGTTTCGGCGAAGAGTAATTAGACGTTCGGCAACTCGCCCGTACGATCCGGAGGCGTTAAGCCGACGACCTGCCAACCGTGTTCCGTTAAAACACGACCTTGGGGTGTGCGCGCAAGGTAACCTTCTTGAATTAAAAAGGGCTCGTGGACTTCTTCTAAAGTTTGAGCGTCTTCGCCAACCGCCATCGCAACCGTGGTCAACCCAACAGGACCTCCACGATACTTTTCGGCAATCGCGCGGAGCACGCGATGGTCCATCTCATCTAAGCCATGCCGATCGATTTCTAAAAGTTCGAGCGCAGCTGAAACCGTTGCAGCATCGGCAAGACCCTTTGCGCGCTCCAAGGCGTAATCGCGCGTAAAACGTAATAAGTTATTAGCCACACGCGGCGTACCGCGACAACGCGCCGCAATCGCTTCCGCACCGCCAACGCCTAGCTTTACGCCTAATAAGCCCGCAGCTCGCTGCACGATGCCCAACAAGTCTACTTGGCTATAGTAATCGAGCCGCGTTTGGAGGGTGAACCGATTGCGTAAAGGGGCAGTCAGTAATCCCGTACGGGTGGTTGCCCCGACAAGCGTGAAGCGTGGTAAATCTAAACGCACACTTCGCGCGTTGGGCCCTTGATCGATGAGGATATCAATTCGGAAGTCCTCCATCGCCGAGTAAAGAAATTCTTCGACGACTTTAGGGATACGGTGAATCTCATCGATGAACAGAATGTCGCCGTCTTGCAGGGACGTAAGCAAGCCAGCCAAGTCAGCGGCCTTATCGATCACTGGCCCCGAAGTAACCCGCACAGGTTTACCCATTTCTTCTCCAAGGATAAGGGCCAGCGTTGTCTTCCCCAAACCTGGTGGACCGTGTAACAATATATGGTCAAGAGACCGGTTCTCGCGTTTGGCTGCACCAACCATCACGCGCAGGCGCTCAACCGTCCGATGTTGGCCAGCAAATGTATCTAAATTGGGAGGACGAAGAGCGGCATCCAATGCTGAGTCACGGCGCCCCAATGCTTCACGTGCTTCACCTGAACCTTCGGGGGACTTCGCCATACAGGCCAACGTGCACCAGTCGGCCCTTAAGGCAACTCCTCACGCTATCGACACCACGCGTTATCTTATGCACGCTACTATCCTATGGGAAAACGCTGGGTCATCAAACTGGGTTCTGGTCTATTGACCCGCAAAAATGGCAGTGTCGACCGCGCACGTATCCGTG
>CAJBPJ010000021.1 GCA_903957465.1 uncultured Opitutia bacterium | reverse complement strand
GGCCACAGTCGCTATTAGCCATATAGCCAAGATAACTTGTAGGAGATTCATCGATAAGAAATCTCACGTCTGTACATATGTAGAAAGTATACAAGTATTCTTATTAACAATTTTCTGCCTTTGAACTATTGTGATGATGGAAAATCGATTAAAGCTTCTGCAAACTCTTTAGGCTTTTCAAGATGCACGGCATGTCCGGCGCCTTTAATAATATTGAGTCTAATCTGAGGTGCCGCCGCGTGCATCTGTTGAGCCAAATCGACGTATCGACTATCGAGTTCGCCAGCGATGACTTTGGTAGTGTCGCTAAGGCTTGGTAGAAGCCGCCAGGTGTCTGCAAGCTCACCGGTACCAACCCCGCTGAGACTCAGTGCCAGTCCTTCGGGGTCACAGGCAGTCCGACGCTTTAAAATAGGCGCTAAAGTCTCCCGAGGGATGCGCATGAGTGGTTGAAACATGGTCTGCCAATGCCAGTAGTGAAGGAAGCGCTGCATACCTTCGACGCGTAACAAGCGTGCAACAGCCGCATCACCTGCGACACGATTTTGTCTTTCGGCTACATCGGAGATGCCTGGGCTAGTACTCACCAATACCACTTTAGATTCCTTCGGCAGGGTAGGGTTTTGGATAAGCCAATGTTGGAGAATTCTTCCGCCCATTGAATAACCAACCAAGGTTAAGGGACCGGAAGTCTTTGCTACAGCCTCATCAATGATCTTGAGATGGGCCGATAGGCTATAGTCAGAGACATTACGTAAAGATGAAAGTGATCCGTGTCCTGGCCAATCGGGAGCTGTAACCTGAGTTGGATTCCCAAGTGCTTGTCGAACGGGTGCAAAGTCTTCCGATGAGCCTACAAAACCATGCAAAAAAATATAATGCATCAGCTTGAACTCAAACCAGTATAAGTTTCCGACGCTTCAGCTCGCTAAACGTTAACGCATCAGCCTCGCGGAGATTTTCGTAAGATTCGGCATGTGCGACCCAAGCCCAGTGATCACCAGCGTCCATACGCTCAAGGAAACGCAGGTGAACAAGTGCGAGAATGCCTTTGAGTTTATAAAGTCCGCCTGTGATGTGTTCAACATCCGCACCGAGTGCGCTAATTTTATCAACGTTGTTGCCTGACTTCTTTCCGAGCAGCTTTACATGCTCCCACTGATCAGCCGCCATGTACTGCAAAACCCCCACCGGGTTTTTCTCAAGATTACTGAGCGTTCGGGTACCTTTATAAACACCCACAATGAAGCGCTTGGGCTTCATGGAAATAGGCGTGATGTACGTACAAAGGTTGAAGTTTCCTTTGCCGTCCGCAGATGTCGCCAAAGTGTAAACCTGGGCATCGATACGATTCCAAGGTTTAATGCGGATGCCAGTATTGGGCATGAAGGTAGTGATGAGGGGGAATGCTCGAAAGACAAGTGAGGTTGTCATATAGACAGTTAAAGACGGCTAAGGTTGCGTCCGGCTATCAGCCTGTTTGTCTTAATCCCATGTCCAACGATAAGCCCGCACGCAGTAAACCTTATCCCGTTCTCGTTGAGGCCGGTAATATTTATTACTGGTGCTCATGTGGTAAGAGCAAAATGTTGCCATTCTGTGACGCAGCCCATGTTGGCACCAATTTTGTTCCCGTACCTTATAAGGCTGAAAAAACAGGTACCGTTTATTTCTGCGGTTGCCGGAAAACCAAGAAGGTCCCGCTGTGCGACGGTTCACATGACCGTTGCGAGCATATGCGCGCAGATAAAAGTGAGTAATGGCTAGTGTTTCCGACTCAGCTGTCGCTGCAGCGCACGAAGCCCGCGAAGCTCTGCGCCAGCTCAACTTTCCTTCGCCGGCTGACTACACCTACCATCCACTCGATTATGCTTGGGACGCTCACCGCATCTATTTGGAGCGGTATGCGGCTTCCGGCGATCGCTCAGTGCTTTTTCTGGGCATGAACCCAGGTCCATTTGGAATGGCTCAGACAGGTGTGCCTTTTGGCGAAGTTGCGGTGGTGCGTGATTGGCTCGGCATCAATGTTCCAGTTGGTAGTCCCTCGAAAGAGCACCCGCGTAAGCGCGTGCTCGGTTTTTCATGCCCACGGTCGGAAGTTAGTGGGCGTCGCCTCTGGGGACTTTTCCAAGAGCGGTTTGGTAAACCTGAGACATTTTTCGAAGGGCATACCGTGCATAATTATTGTCCGTTACTCTTCTTAGAAAATACTCCCACAGGCCGAAATGTGACTCCCGAGGAATTGCCGGCGGAGGCCATGCGCCCAGTCGAGACTGCCTGCAATCAGTTGCTACGAGATTTAACCCGCATCCTAAAGGTTAAGACCGTCGTTGGGGTAGGGGGCTACGCCGAAGCCAAGGCCCGCCAAGCCCTTGAAGGTCTTAATGTAGGCTTTGCGCGCGTCCTGCACCCAAGCCCTGCCAGCCCAGCCGCGAACCGAGGCTGGTCAGCGGCAGCGACGAAAGAGCTGGTTACTCAAGGGATTTGGTCCACTCGAACTTAGGCATCAAACCGTAAAGCCACGCTTGCATTGCCAGTCCGCATAGGAAAAGGTGAATTCTACAAACGTGAGCAAGCAGACGCCTTGGACAATTAAAGACGCCGACGATTACTACGGCTTTAAACGCTGGGGTGGTACCCACTTCACAGTGGATCCGCGCGGTAATCTTTGCGTCCACCCATTAGGTGACGAACGAAAGATTCGCATTCTGGATATTGTCAAAGAAGCCGAGTCGATGGGACTCAAGCCGCCCCTGACTATCCGCGTGCAAGACTTGTTGCGCCGTCGTGTCGTCCAACTCAACGAGTCCTTCCTTAAAGCCGTCGACAGTGAAGACTACTCCGGAAAATACCGCGGCGTCTTCCCGATTAAAGTTAATCAACTGCGTGAAGTCGTAGAAGAGATTCTTGATGCGGGCGAACCCTATGGCTTCGGCCTTGAGGCAGGATCTAAACCCGAACTCTTAATCGCTCTTGCGTTGCTTGAAGCCAATGGCCCGCTGCTTATCTGCAATGGCTATAAGGATGATGAATTCATCGAGTTAGCCTTGATGGGGCGTAAACTCGGGAAGCAGACCATCATTGTTATCGAACAAGTTTCCGAGGTTGATGCTATTATCCGCACGGCACGGCGCATGGGCGTCCTTCCACATATCGGGATTCGCGTTAAACTTACAGCTACGGGTGAAGGCAAGTGGGCCGAGAGTACCGGAGAAAATGCTAAGTTTGGCTTAACGGCTTCGGAGATCATGGTCGCTGTCGACAAGTTACGTCGGGCACGGATGACAGATGCACTCCGACTCGTTCACTTCCACATCGGTTCGCAGGTTCCCAATATTGCAACCATCAAGAAAGCCGTGGTTGAGGCTGCGCGTTACTATTGTGAATTGTCTAAGATGGGCTTCCCCATGGGGCTGCTCGACGTCGGTGGCGGATTGGGCATTGATTATGACGGCAGTCGTTCTGCTTTCGAATCTTCCATGAATTACAGCATGGAAGTTTACGCACGCGACGTCGTTGCGAGTATTAAACAAGTGTGCGAAGCCTCCGGGGTCGCACACCCTGACATTGTTTCTGAGTCCGGCCGTGCACTCGTCGCACCGCACTCTATTCTTATTTTTGAAGCTGTTGATCGTATTGCGCGTGATGGGAATGCTGGTACGCCCCCACGCGGAAAATCGCACCCCGTTATCCGCGAACTCGAGGCCATCCTGAAGAACAAGCGTAAGTTTGACCCTTTAGAGCGCTACCATGATGCCAAAGAGAAGAAAGAAGAGGCACACAGCCGCTTTACACTTGGTTACTTGAGCCTCGAGCAACGTGCGTACGTTGACCGTCTCTTCTGGCAAATCTGCCGCGACCTCCGCGCTAAGCTCGCAAATCTACACGACGTTCCCGATGAACTTGCTCGTCTAGACTCCATGCTTGCCGAGCAGTACGTCTGTAACTTCTCCGTATTCCAATCCTTACTGGACCATTGGGCGCTGGATCAATTGTTCCCGATTGCCCCGATTCATCGTCTCAATGAAAGGCCGACCATCCAGGCAACGCTGGCGGACATCACTTGCGATTCAGATGGTAAAGTCGACGACTTCATCGACCTCGAAGACGTCCGCCGCACCTTATCACTACATCCACTTAAAAAG
>CAJBPJ010000020.1 GCA_903957465.1 uncultured Opitutia bacterium | reverse complement strand
TATTTGCCTTTGCATTGAAATGACCCTCCCTGCGCTTTCCACTTGGTCCAAGAATGTGGCTCCCTCGCCGACCCTCGCTGTTGATGCGAAGGCCAAGGCGCTGAAGGCTGCCGGTAAAGACGTTTGTGGCTTTGGTGCCGGTGAGCCCGACTTCGATACGCCTGCCTTTATTAAAGACGCATGCGCCAAAGCTCTTGCGGAAGGTCAGACCAAGTACGCACCGACACCTGGTATCCCTGCTTTACGTAAAGCGCTTGCCGATGCTTACACCGCGCGCGGCTTCACCGGTATCACCGAGAATAACGTCGTCGTCTCCCCGGGCGGCAAGATGTCGTGCTACCTCGCTATCTTAGCAACCATCAGTCCAGGCGACGAAGTCGTTATCCCTGCTCCATACTGGGTCAGCTACCCTGAGATGGTAAAACTCGCCGGCGGTATTCCTCGCTTCGTCGTCGCTGAAGATACGACCGGTTTCAAAATCACACCTGAACAACTCCGTGCCGTCTTAACCACCAAGACCCGCATGGTGGTTATCAATAGCCCCTCCAATCCTACCGGCGCTGTTTATACCCGCGCCGAACTCGAGGCACTCGTGGCTATCTGCGTGAAAGCTGGAGTATGGATTCTCTCCGACGAAATTTACGAACACTTGGTCTACGATGGTCAGTCAACCTGCAGCCCAGCGACGTTCTCGCCTGAAGCCGCTCGCCTAACCATCACGGTCTCGGGTTATGCCAAAACATACTCCATGACCGGTTGGCGTCTCGGTACACTCGTTGCCTGCAAAGAAGTTTCTGCTGCTGTCGCTGACCTTCAGAGCCAAACGACTTCCAATGCGACGACCTTTGCCCAGTTCGGTGCGCTCGCTGTGCATCAACATCCCGAAAAAGCTAAAGCATCACTCGCTGAGATGGCCGTCGCCTTTGATCGTCGCCGTCTAAAACTACTCGCTGGTCTGAATGCTATCCCCGGTCTCACTTGTTACCGTTCACAAGGCGCCTTCTACCTCTTCCCGAATATTCGTAAATTCGGTCTATCCTCGGCTGACTTCGCTGCACGTCTTTTAGAAGAAGAATTAGTCGCGGTGGTCCCAGGCTCTGCATTCGGTGCCGAAGGCTACATTCGCCTGAGTTATGCGACGTCGGATGCCACTATCGAGAAGGGCCTCGAAAGGCTCGCTCGATTCTGCGCCAAACTCGGGTAAGTCAGTCTTAGGCCGAC
Organism: uncultured Opitutia bacterium; assembly: GCA_903957465.1. GTDB lineage: Bacteria > Verrucomicrobiota > Verrucomicrobiia > Opitutales > UBA953 > UBA8828. The sequence goes on along the minus strand of CAJBPJ010000020.1, from coordinate 1,148 downwards.
TCTACCATTACGCAGGGCATACCAGCCGCTTCGGCTGCCTCACGTCCGCGTGGACTGTCTTCGATGACGACACACTGCGCAGGCTCGCGTCCAATTCGACGAGCCGCCTCCAAGAAGATATCAGGGTAGGGCTTTTGCCGCACCACATCCTCGCACGTCACTACCGCTTCGAAGTGCGCTTCGAGGTTGAGTTTACGCAAAGTGCGACCGACGTGCTGCCGTGTCCCGCCTGAGGCCACCGCTGTGCGCGCACCTTTGCCGCGAACGTGGTGTAAGACATGTAAAACGTTTGGCCGAGCTTCGACGCCCGATTCCAAATGGTGATCCAGGAAGACATCCGTGTGTGACCGGATAATACGTGGATCAAGTTTCAAACCGTGTCTTTCGTGTAACCGCGTACAGGTGTCTTCCGTCGACATCCCTCCCATCGAACAAAAGAACTCCCAGTCAAAATCAAAGGGCTGCCCTGTTTGTTGTTCAATGGCATGCATCCATGACCGCTGGTGCAAACGCATGGTCGCCGCCAAAGTGCCATCACAGTCAAAAATCCAACCCGGACGATTCAGGAGCGCCGCATCAATCGACTTGAGAAGGGTGTCGCTCACGCAAAGTTATCTTCAATCGGTGGACGGAGCACGAGTTCGTGTACAGCCGCATCGGCCGGTAAACGTAAAAGTCCGACAATCGCCTCTGCCACCGTTTCAGGCTTTAGGTAATCCGGACGAGCCTGTGCTCGGAAAGGTGTATCAATGCCGCCTGGGTAGACCCCGCTCACGTGGATGCTATGGGCTCTACCTTCGCGTCGCATAACCCCTGTAAGAGCCTGGAAGGCGCCTTTAGCAGCCGTATAACTACCAATACCCGCATTGGCAAAGAGGGCAGCTGAAGAGACCACATTCACAATCCGTCCACCGCCTGTCGCCATCATCGATTTCCAGATCGGTTGGGTTAGTGCCAATTGCGCTGTGCAGTTTAAATCCATCATCGCGGCAAATGTTTTAAGGTCGATGGACTCAATCCGCTCCTTAGCCAGATTCGCCCCCGCGTTGTTAACGAGGATATCGACTTTGCCAAATTTACGAACGGCTTCTTCAGAGAAATTCGTCGCAGCACTATGATCCGTTAAATCAAAGGCACGTGCCAAGAGT
>CAJBPJ010000019.1 GCA_903957465.1 uncultured Opitutia bacterium | reverse complement strand
GATCGGTGGCAACTCCCCCGCAAAGGTAGTGTGCCGCCGGTACAACAGGGATAAGTTGATTTTCAGGGTCAATACCCGCCTTAAGGCAGGTAGCATGGATACTTGGAAAACGTTGTGCGAAATGGCCCTTAGCGAAATGTCGCGCATCAAGGTGCACATGGGTTGAACCAGCACGCTTCATCACGGTATCAATCGCCCGCGCGACGACATCGCGAGGCGCGAGGTCGGCCTGGGGATGGAAGTCAGCCATGAAGGCATGTCCGCTGGCATCGCGTAAAATTGCACCTTCGCCGCGAACGGCTTCGGAGATGAGCGCCCGTCCACCGTCAGCTGTAAAGAGTGCGGTCGGGTGGAATTGTACGAATTCCATGTCACGCACTTCTGCGCCGACGCGGTAGGCCATGGCAATGCCGTCACCGGTAGCAATCTCAGGATTCGTCGTATAGAGGTAAACTTGGCCAACACCGCCGGTCGCCAAGACAACGACGGATGCCGCAAAGGTAACCACTTTACTTGTGCGGGTATCGAGAACGTAAAGGCCGCGAACACGGTCAGCGGTGCGTCCAGGATCGGCTAAGCCAAGTTTTCCATCCGTGATAAGGTCGACCGCCAGATGGTGTTCGAGAACCTTAACGTTGGGACGCGCAGCGACGGCACGTAATAACGCAGACTCAATTGCACGGCCTGTCATGTCGCGTGCATGTAAAATACGTCGCTGGGTGTGTCCGCCTTCACGACCAAGATCGGGAGAGCCGGTCGACGAACGTTCAAATTCTACACCCCAAGCAATGAGTTCATTCACACGTGCAGGTCCAGCTGCGATGATAGCCTCGACAATTGCACGATCACAGAGCCCATCACCGGCAGCTAAGGTGTCGTTGATGTGACTCGCAAAAGAGTCTCCGGGATCAGTGACACAGGCGATGCCGCCTTGGGCCCAATTCGTATTCGAGTCCGATTTTGTTTTTTTGGTAACGACAGCAACGGACAAGCCAGCTTCGGCAAGCTTGAGTGCAAAACTCAAGCCGCCAATACCGCTACCGACCACAACTGCATCGAACGAACCTTCCATGACATGAGTTAAGTCCGAGTGTGCTGGGTAGGGGAAGGATGAAACACGTATAAATCTCTTAACTTTCGAGTACGAAGGTGACGGGGCCATCATTGACCAGGGTGACTTTCATGTCCGCACCGAATTCTCCCGTTTCAATGAGTAAACCCGTTTCCTGTCGAAGTGCTTTCACCAATGCATCAAATACAGGGCGTGCCTCTTCAGGTTTGGCAGCGTGATGAAAAGACGGCCGATTACCTTTCGAGAAATCAGCCAGTAGTGTAAATTGACTCACGGCCAAAATGGCGCCTTTGGCATCGATAACATCGAGGCCCATTTTGCCTTCGGTATCTTCGAAAACACGAAGTTTGCGGATCCGGCTCGCTAGGCTTTCGGACTGGTTAACGGAGTCCCCGCTGGCGATACCTACAAGGAGTAGCAGGCCGTGCCCGATCTCTCCGACGGTACGACCTTCGACGGTTACTGAAGCCTGCAAGACCCGTTGAACGACGATAACCATATGACCTTAATGCTTTGCAAGTGCCTAACTGCAAGTGAGTTCTGTGCGCTACTTGACGAGCAAGCCCCCGCAGTTCAGCGTTAACCCTCTTTGGAAATACTTCTCATCAGTCTATCTATTCTCGCCGGAGCGATCTTCGCTATGGCGGAAATGGCATTGGTGTCAGTCAATCGCGGCAAACTCAGTCAACTTGCGGCTAAAGGAAGTCGACGTGCGCAGCGTGCACTTGAGCTCATTGCTCAGCCGACGCGTTTTCTTTCAACAGTACAAACCGGTATCACCTTTGCGGCTGTCATCGGTTCAATCTATGCAGGCGCCCCCCTCGCCGTCAAAATACGTCCCTGGCTGGAAGGTCTCCCGTTTGAATGGATGAGACTGCATAGTCATCACGCTTCTGAAGCCATCGTTTCTTTCCTTGTCGGTTCAGCGACTATCTTGTTTGGCGAACTCATTCCCAAGCGTCTCGCATTGTTACACCCTGAATACTTTGCGCTCAACCTTGCGTGGGTAATGCACGCCGCTGCCACAATCGCTGCGCCTTTAATCCGCAGCATGAGTTGGGCGGCAGATTTTATTCTCAGGTTGTTTGGGCAAACACGTGCAAGTGGCGATACGGTTAGTGAAGACGAGGTGCGCCTGCTCATTGACCAAGGCATTGCCAGCGGTGTTTTCCATGAAGGCGAACGTCGCATGGTTTCCGGTGCCTTAGCCTTAGACACCACAACAGCAGAACAACTGATGACGTCGTCCAACCGAGTCATCTGGTTAAACCTTGCCGATCCTGATGAAGTGAATTGGCGGAAGGTTGTCGCATCGGGTCACAGCTGGTTCCCCGTATTCCGCGGTACGCCGGATAAAGCGCTTGGGGTAGTTTCCGTTAAACGTCTTTGGTCCAACCTTGCACTAACAGGCACAGCCGTAGTCCGTGATTTAGTGACGGATGCGCCGAGCGTTTCCCCGACAACAACCGCCACTCAATTACTCGAGCGTTTTCGAAAAGAAAAGATCCACCTCGCGCTTGTCGTCGATGAATTTGGACGAGTCCGCGGTGTGGTATCTCTTAATGATGTGCTCGAGCGTATTGTCGGGGAGTTGCCCGGTGAGTTGGCAGCCGCGCGCCACTTAAAGGTGAGACGTCGCGAGGATGGTACATGGCTTGTGGATGCCGTCTTACACATTGAGCAATTCCGCCAAGCGATCGGGATGACAACACCTTTGCCGGAAGAGGGTACGGGTCGATTCACCACACTTTCAGGATTCTTGCAGCGCGCACTGGGGCGTCTTCCTGAAGAAGGTGACGTGGTCAATGTCGCTGGCCTGTCCTTCGAAGTCGTCGACATGGACGGTCATCGCGTCGACAAATTGATTGTCACGAAGAAGGCCTAACGAACCTTAAAGTCTTACGGGTAGCCCGGCTGACTTGAGGTGCTCTTTAGCTTGGCGTACTGTATACGTCCCAAAGTGGAAGATGGAAGCTGCGAGCACCGCACTTGCATGACCGTCGCGGAGTACGTCCGTTAAATGATTCAAGTTACCCGCACCACCTGAAGCGATTACAGGAATATCAACTGCATCACAGACTGCCCGCGTGAGAGGGATATCGTACCCGGCTTGAGTGCCGTCGGCATCCATGCTTGTTAGCAAAAGTTCTCCGGCGCCATATTCGCGCATCTGCCGTGCCCATTGTATGACATCGATGCCCGTTGAGTTACGTCCGCCATGGGTAAACACTTCCCATTTACCGGGTGCGACACGTTTGGCATCAATCGCAACAACGATACATTGATTACCAAAAGCCTTGGAGGCACTACGCACGAGTTCAGGGTCTTTAACCGCGGACGTGTTAAGGGAGACCTTGTCGGCACCTGCATGCAGCATGGTGCGGATATCTTCGACTGAACGAAGCCCACCGCCAACCGTGAGGGGCATGAATACTTCATCAGCGGTACGCTCAACGACATCGATCATCGTCTTACGTCCATCGCTTGATGCGGTGATATCAAGGAAGACAAGTTCGTCTGCGCCTTGTTTTTCGTAAGCAGCTGCGACAGCTACAGGATCGCCAGCATCGCGCAACTCTTCGAAGCGCACACCCTTGACTACGCGCCCCGCATGGACGTCAAGGCAGGGAATGATGCGGACAGATAATGGCATACGTGCGTTCAATACCAATGATACGAAAATGCATTGAGCGAAAGACTAAACAGGAAGCCCGCTTTCCTAAATCTACAGGGAGCTGCTTTAGACGAGAGAGTCTAAAATTGTCCGCAGCTTCATTTCGGTTTCAGTAGCCTCAGCCGCGGGGTCAGAGCCGTCCACAATGCCCGCACCCGCATATGCGCGCGCCCGTGCCCCGGAGAGTTCGGCACAGCGAAGTGCGACGACTAATTCGCCACTGCGTCCGTCAAGACCCACCCAGCCGACTGCGCCCGTGTAAAGACCACGGTCGTGAGGTTCGAAGCCAGGGATAAAGGGTAACGCTTGTAAACGGGGTTTGCCGCCGACAGCGGGAGTTGGGTGAAGCTCGCCGGCAACTTCAAGGAATCGACGTGTGGATGGAAGCGTACCGATGACTGGTGTGCGCAAGTGCATAACCTTACCCAGTCGTAGGAGCTCAGGCTTGCTGGTGACAGCACCTTCGATGCCGACCATGTTTAATCGGCGCAAGATCGAGGCCGTCACCACATTGTGTTCGCGGTTATCTTTTTCACTCGCAAGCAAAGCATCGGCAAGGGCCGCGTCTTCGGACGGGGAGGCCCCGCGACGTGTTGTTCCCGCAACTGCCTCTGTGCGTAACTCGTCTTGCTGTATGGCCAGCAAGGTCTCAGGTGTTGACCCAACTAAGGTTCCTCCCGCGCTGTCGACGAGGTAAGCGTGGCAGCCCGAATTCGCACTGCGAAGTCGGTGCAGCGTTGCATAGGGATCAAAGGCCGTGGTCCTTCGCCAATCAAAAGCGCGCGTGAGAACTACTTTTTCGAAAGCACCTTCCCGAATGAGTTCAGTTGCGCGGCGAACGGCTGAAGGGAACCACGATCCTCCGACTTCGTTGAGTACGAGTGATTCGTGTGATTCTTGGTTATTACGACCGACTTTGTACGCGAACCGTTGAAAGGGTTCAGCGCGTGCGGCCAGACGCTCGGCAGCTCCTGCATTCGCAGGCTCAACTAAGGTGACTTCGGTGTGTCCACGAACTGTCAGCACTTGCCAGCTTGGAAGAAAGAGGCGTGATGTTTGCTTGGTATCGTCTGCACCCGGGTGAAATGGAAAGCGTGCACAGATTCGCGGGGAACGACCAACTGAAGTAATTTTACTGGAAAGATTTTTGAGCCATTTGTCGGCTTCAGAGAAACGATCAATACCTGAGCCTTCCCATGCTTCGACCGGGGCGCCCGCAGCATAGGCGATACCTCCCGCAGGCGTTTCCATATAGGTACGCGGACCTGATTCATTCAATGTTTCAAGAACCGCCAGCGCATCGAGGGTTGGGACCGTAACTGTAAGTGAAACATACCCGAGACCTGCCCGCGTCGTTTCCGCAGAACTGAGTTCTTGGCGGAG
>CAJBPJ010000018.1 GCA_903957465.1 uncultured Opitutia bacterium | reverse complement strand
GTCTCCATCTAACGGATTATCAACAATCTGAACCAGACCATGAACAGTGGATTCGCCAGCGCCAAGGTGTGCGTGTGCAGTCGGATACTTGGTCTGGTATTCCCAACCTCCTAAAGCGTACCGAGGCCTGCCGAACGCGCATGCGTGTACGTGAAGGTCGTAAACAATGGATAGAAGAGACCCATTGGGATTTTCGGACATATTCACCTGCCGAACTTCGTAAACTCTTAAAGTCTGTGCCTGAATTTACGCTTATAGCCTGCCATGACTTTCATTATGAAATAAAGCGAAAGCGTAAGATCGATAATCGCTATGGTGATATCGTTTTAGTGCTACGCCGTAATGCATAAATCTGAGTAAGGTTGCATTCCATGGGCGATAATTCATGCTGAGTCTATGCGTCGTTTTTCGGTTTTATGGGTAGGGTTAACATTGGGTTATGTGCCTACATTTTCAGCGGTTGAGTTGGTTCGTGTTGAGTCCCAGGTCGCGCGCACGGACGGCCAAGCCTTTGTTCGCTTAGTCGGTTTAGAAGGCTCCGTTGTTCGCTATACTTTGGACGGCACCCCCGTAACTCTAAGTTCGGGCGTATTTTTAGCGCCGATTTCGAATGGCGACCTCCTTGGTTGCACACTGCGGGCACGCGAATTTGATACCTCGGGTAAGCCCGTCGGTAATGAGAAAACCTGGAGTTTCAAATCCCGGGTTACACCGCTAAAGCAAACGCTTTTACCAGTTACGCAAAATCGTGATTACCAGACGTATGACTGGGCTAAGCGTCATGCTGCTATTTTGGATCTAAATAAAAAACGCCAGCCATCCGTAATTATGGTTGGAGATTCGATCACGCATTTTTGGGGTGGAGCACCCCAAATGGGGCGCGTCAACGGTAGTCAATCGTGGGAAAAATATTTAGCACCACGTCAGGCTGCGAACCTTGGGTACGGATGGGACATGACGCAAAATGTGTTATGGCGACTGAGGAACGGCGAGCTCGACGGTATAAAGCCCAAGGCCTGTGTCCTGCTTATTGGCACCAATAACCTACAGTCTGATTCTGTTCCTGATATTATTGAAGGTATGCAATCACTTGTGGCGGAAATTCGCGAACGGTGTGCAGGCTGTAAAATCTTGGTTTTAGCTTTACCACGAGGTGGACCCAATGATCCGCTCCGAAAGAAATCCTTAGAGTTAGCCCAATCGCTCGAATCGGCCAAAATTGGAGATAGCACCATCAACTTATCCGATAAATTCGTACAGGACGATGGCACTATTCCCCGTGAATGGATGAAAGATCTACTTCACCCAACTGAGAAGGGTTACGAGATGATCGGGCAGGCTGTGGACGCACAACTTACGGAGTGGGGAATTTAAAGTCGCAAAAAAAGACCCCGGACGAACCGGGGTCTCATTTTTGGCTGATCTGTTACGAATTACTTCGCGGCAGGAGCTTCGGCAGGGGCTTCGCCCTTGCGACCACCCTTGCGAGGTGATTCGCCGCCTTGGCCGCCTTCTCTGCGCTTACCGTAGTTAGCCTTAATCTTGTCGACGAGATCCTTGATCGAAGGGTCTTTGGCGATGGCAGCCGCAAAGGTAGCTTCCATAGCAGCCTTACGTGCTTCCATAGCCGCCTTCATGATGTCAGCGGATTCTTCTTTGGTCTTACCAGCTTCGCGGGCAGCTTTCGCAGCTTCGCCGGCAGTCTTCGCCGCTTCTCGAGCAGCAAGGACAGCGGGATCTTCTTTAACGGCATCAAGGGCAGCTTTGACCTTGGCTTGTTCTTCGGATGTTAAGCCAGGGAAGCCTTCTTTGCGTTCGCCGCCTTGGCCACCTTGGCCACGGCCTTCGCGCTTAGGCTTTTCGCCACCGGCAGGGGCTTCTTGAGCGGTGAGGCCGACGAACGATGTCGCGAGGGCCAGGAGTAGGATGCGTGTAATCATGGTTGTAGTAGTGTTCAGTTAAGAAACCCCAGCCTGAAGGCGAAGTTTCAAGAAGTTACGTCTAGGCCTAGCCAAACCTTGGAGGGGATAGTCTCGGGCCTAGCCATTGCCGTTAGGCCATGCTTCGGGAGCTCGGCCAGCCACCGTTGGACGATGGGATCGTCTGGGAAAAGGTTACGAATAGCCGACCCAACTTGCTTCCGTCTTTGAGTAAAGAGCATGCGCGCGACCTTGCGTGCATGGGGGCCAAGCCGACAGGCGTTGACCCGGCGTTGGAGGAAAAGAAGGCAGGAATCTACTTTGGGTGCTGGGTAGAAACAGTTCGCTGGGACGGGATGGAGTCCGGCACGTTCAAAAGCTAAGTCAACTTGGGCGGTAAGTGCTGACCAATGTTTCGTCCCCACTTTTGCTGTTAGACGCTCTGCCGCTTCTCGCTGCAGCATCAGCACGAGCAACGAGGGGTGGGGGCCTAAGCAAATGGCTTCCATCCAAGGCGACGAAATTGCGTAGGGCAAATTAGCGACAATCTTAAAGCTCCCATCGTTGGCGCTCGGTATATCAGCGAGTGGATGCTCCATCGCATCGCCTTCTTTAAGGTGGAGTTTGCCAGATTGGCCCAACGTCGCGCGCAAATGCGATGCCAATGTGCCGTCACGTTCGATAGCCCAAATCTCGGCACCCGCAGCTAAGAGCGTCGAAGTTAGGGTACCCAGTCCAGGGCCGATTTCGACAACCTGGTCGCCGGGTTTAATCGATGCAAGTTCAACGGATTTCCGCACAATATTTCCGTCGACAAGAAAGTTTTGTCCGAGCCACCGACGTGGGCTGTGATCCAGTGACTCGAGCAAATCCCGTGTCTGCGCTGCATTCAGAGGACCTTCGCTCATGCGGAACGCAAGGAACGTAGTAATGTGCCTGGATTTTCGGCCCTCATGAGTGATTCGCCTACCAAAAGAGCGTTTGCACCCGCAACGCGCATCCTGACTGCATCGGCAACTGTCTGAATGCCACTTTCGGCAACCTTGACGACGTCTTTGGGCATTTGGGGTATAACGCGTTCCGCAAATGCTAAATCAATTTTGAAGGTAGAAAGATTGCGGTTATTCACGCCAATGATGTCTGGGCGATGGGCTAATGCACGTGCGAGTTCATCTTCGTCATGTACCTCGAAAAGTGCATCGAGGTTTGCCGCTTTAGCAGCGTCGTGCAAATCTCGGATTTCAGAATCTGAAAGCGCGCGTACAATAATTAAAATACAGCGGGCTCCGACTTGGGCTGCCTCGAGTACTTGGATGCGATGCACCATGAAGTCTTTCCGAATGCAGGGAATGGGAACACTACGTTTAGCTTGATCGGCAATTACCGACTGCAGGTCGGCAAGTGTCCCGCCGAAGTAACGGCTGTCGGTGAGTACGGAGAGGGCATCTGCACCGCCATCGGCATAAGCCCGTGCCTGTGCTGCAGCATCAATATCGGCCCGAATACTGCCAGCACTGGGACTGCTGCGCTTAACCTCGGCAATCACGGAAAGGTGACCGGGTTGAATGAGGTTAGTTTTAAAGGAAGGCCCGCTGTGTTCAATCTGGCTAGCTACTTGGGCGAGTTCTTGATCACTGACAGGGCGTACCCGGTCGGCGACCTCAAGTCGCTTCCATGCCATGATTTCAGCCAATTTGTCCACAGGCCAAGAAAGGGCAGTGCAAGCGTGGCTGGCAATCGTTTTGACTCTGGACGGCGGCATGCAAGCGTCTGCCCATGGCTTCTATTGATGAACTTCTTGCAACTACGGCACGCCTAAGGGCCCCGGACGGTTGCCCCTGGGATCGCGCCCAGACTCACCGCAGTATTTGCGACTGTCTTGTGGAAGAAGTCGCTGAGTTGCTTCAAGCCATTGACCGTGACGATACAGCTAATCTTCGAGAAGAGCTCGGTGATTTACTGTTTCACGTCGTACTGCATGCGCAAATGGCATCGGAAGCCGGTCACTTTAGTTTTGATGATGTTGCACGTGAAGTGAACGAGAAGATGGTCCGACGACACCCCCATGTGTTTGGTGACGGTGTTAAATTGGGAGATCCTGAAGCAGTCATTAAACAGTGGGAAAAAATTAAAGCCGTCGAAAAAGGTACCAAGGCAGTTTCTGTTTTCAAAGAGCTACCACCCGCATTGGGGAGTATATTAATGGCGCGTGAAGTTTGGAAGCAGATCGCCAAGAAAGAACTTAATGCAGGGCCAACCGTCGACCGTGCACGGGTTTCATCCCAAGCCAAAGTTCTGAATGAAAACGAGGCAGGGCGCCGACTTTTTGAACTCGTCGCAGCTTGCCGCGAAGCAGGTATAGACCCCGATTCTGCATTACGTCGCTACACCGATACTGTTCAGCAATCTGCTGAACAGTCTGCGAAAAAGTAATATGTTAGGGTCCGTTAAACCTCTCATCGTACACGTCGGTGGACGTGACATTGAGGTTTGGACAAAGTATTCCTTACGCGCACTACGCGTTCGCCTTACCATTCAGCCTGGCCCGCGCGTTGTATTGACGTTGCCGGAAGGCACGCACTCCAGCACAGCGTTGCGCTTTCTTCAGGATCATAGCGACTGGTTGCACCATGCCCTGGGTAAGGCACGAACAACGCAAAGTTCGGTTATTGGTCACTTCACCAAATTCCCATCTCTAACCTTTGATCATAAGTGGCTGAGCGTAGAACTGCGAACCGCAGGACGTTGTACGTATAAGGTAAAAGAGTCCGATGATGTCATTGTGCTCTTCCATACAGACGACCACCCTGAAGAAAGTCTTATGCGTGTGTTGCGCCGTGTAGCCCAGGATGGACTCGAAAAAGCGGCACATCGAATTGCCAAGAAGGTGGGCGTAAAGATTGGCGATGTCAGTATTCGCAATCAGTCTACGCGTTGGGGCTCATGCTCAAGTAGTGGGGCATTATCGCTTAATTGGAGACTGATTCTTTTACCCCCTGCGATGCATGACCATGTCATTCTGCATGAATTAGCACACCGTGTTCACATGAATCATTCGGAGCGCTTTTGGTCACAACTTGAGGCGTGGGATCCGGAGTGGAAGCGGCATGACCAAGAATTAACCAAGAAGTGGAACGTCCTTATGGATCTCGGCCGATAATGTCGCGACTTGCACAAAATCAGGACGCAATTTTCGACGTCGTTGACGCACACAACTGCGTTGTCGGTCAAGCAAGACGCAAAGAGATTCATGCGAAGGGACTCTTACACCGTGCCATCCATATTTTTTGGATAAAAAACAACGGACAACTCTGCCTACAAAGACGTTCATATGGGAAAGATAGCTGCCCCGGACTTCTCAGCAGTTCCTGCGCCGGCCATTTGGATGCAGGCGAAAGTTATGACACCGCTGCATACCGTGAACTAGCTGAGGAGCTTGGTTTCACTGCACCTCAAGGTAGCTTAATTAAATTGGAAAGCTTTGCTGCCCACCCCGATCTCGGTAATGAATTTGTATGCGTCTATCTGCTTAACTCAGATGATTCTGCAAAAATTGCTGAAGCTGAAGTGGACGCCTTGCTGTGGCGTACACCGCATGAGGTTGACCAGTGGATCGTTAGCTCCCCAGGGCTATTCTCAACATCGCTCGTATACCTTTTTCAGCAGCCAACTGTTCGACGAGCCCTTGGGTTGGTTGAGAAGGTCAAGGGTTGAAAACTCTCCCGGCTTCTGCGTTTGTAGTCGGGTGGAAAGGACCCCTGATGAAACGCATAGCCCTAGCAATGTATCTTTGTTACATTGGTTATGGGTCGGACCGCTCGCCCTGTTTTTACGACTTTGGTTGTCTACGCTCCGTGTGCGTGCCCATGAATCGATTAAAAACCTAGAAACAGATATCGGCGGTAATGCCGTTTTAGTGCTTTGGCATGATCGACTCTTTTTTTGCCCCTATTATTACCCAGCGATACCTTAACCTGCCTGTCTGTGCGTTGATTAGTGCGAGTAAAGACGGCGGATGGCTCGCTGCTTTTTATAAACTAATGGGGATTCGGAGTGTGCGTGGTTCCAGTAATCGTCGTGGCGCCGAAGCACTTGTGGCGCTTGCCCGAGCGATGCGGGCGGGTGCGCACGCAGGTGTAACGCCAGACGGACCCAAAGGCCCCAGACGCGAGTTTAAGCCTGGCGTGCTCGCGCTGGCTCGCATCACCAAACGTCCCATTGTTCTGCTTGGCGTGCATTATCACCAGGCTTGGCGTCTGCGCAGCTGGGATCAATTCGCATTGCCGGTACCTTTCTCGCGCGTCGACCTTTCCCTAGAGCGTATAAGCCACGAAGGCGTTGACGATCTGTCGATTGCCGAGCGTATAGGTCGCCGACTTTCAGAACTATCAGGCGAATAAGTTTGGTAAAAGAAAGGGCGCACCTTCGCAGGTGCGCCCGGCTATGACATACCAAATATGACTTAGAAGGTCTTGCTCAGCG
>CAJBPJ010000017.1 GCA_903957465.1 uncultured Opitutia bacterium | reverse complement strand
ATTAGGGAAATGCCGACACGCTGCCAGCCCGGTCGATAGTAACGGAAGTGTGCTGTGAGAAGATTAATAACGAGGAGCGATCCGAGCAGAAATCCACCGGGGAGTGGAAAATGCAACTTAGCTTGTGCGCTCAGCGGGTAGAGGACACCCCAAGACTCGAAGTAAGCATCTTGGACGTGCCAAACACCCCAGTTCTGCTGATCGAGCGTTGCCAGAAAAACCAGGACAATAGACGCAACGAGCAATCCGATGGTTAACCGGATAGATGCAAAAAAGTTAATGAGAGTGGTCACAGTAAAGCCTTAGGGTAGTTGGGTATTGGCGAGGAAAGCTGTCAGGTCTTTCGTTGTCGCATCGATGGCTTTAGTTTCGCCAGTAAGTTTAAGAAACCAACTTACCCCATTTTTTTGTACGGTAACGGCGAGCGTACTACGTGCTCCATCCGTTGACTGTATGCGAATCATCTCACCACGACTTTCGCCCACATTCACGAGTGCGATGGCATCATACATTTCTGCATCAGCGGGCGGTAGGCCAAGTTGACTGCGCCAGCGATTGATATTGGCCATGCGACCGCCGACATCCCCAGGGAAAGCTGTTACAGCAAGTTCCGCTGTGGCGCCATCGACGTTAACTTTCCATGAACCCTTGCGCATTGCACCAGGATCTTGGGCAATCCAGTTGCTGGGTGGCTTGGGAAATGTGGGCTGTCCAATGCCGCTGGTTTGGGCGACCAATCCTGGGCTAGCTGGCATGGGTGCCGGCGCGGTTGCTACAGTCGCTGTCGTCGCCGATTTCGAAACAGAATAAACCCGGGGTTGCTCTGCCTTTTCACAAGCAGTCAGGAGGATTGCCGCGACTAAAAGGGCGAAATGCATACCTCTTAGAAAGCAGGTTACCGACAAGGTTCAACCTAAGTTAAGATAAAGCCAAGGTTCGCTCGTCAGCTAGCCCGGCTAATACCGCTTATCAGTTGGCAAACCTGAATAAAGCTACGTCGCCATCCTTGAAGAGGTATTCCTTGCCTTCGAGGCGGTACTTGCCGGCATCGCGGGCTGCAGCAACCGACCCAAGTGTCTTTAAGTCTTCGTAAGCAACGACCTCGGCCTTGATAAAGCCTTTTTCAAAATCCGTATGAATGACGCCAGCGCATTGCGGGGCGGTCATACCGCTTCGGAAAGTCCATGCACGTACCTCTTTTTCACCTGCGGTGAAGTAAGTGGCGAGTCCGAGTAAATGGTAAGCGCCACGGATGAGTGCCGAAACACCTGAATCGGTAACCCCGAGTGAGGCCAGAAACTCAGACGCTTCATTGGGCGGCAAATCACAGAGTTCGGCTTCGACTTGAGCGCAAATAACAACCGATTCGCAACCATGGTGATCGGCTACGTACTTACGGACTTGTTGTACGTAAGGGTTGTCTTCTGGTTTTGCTAAATGGTTTTCGGCGACGTTACAGGCGTAGAGCACGGACTTCGAGCTGAGTAGGGCGAAGGACTTGAGGCGCGGACGTTCATCGTCGGCAACGGGTAATGAAGCCGCAGGTTTGCCATTGTTGAGATGCGCAACAAGACGTGTGAGGATGTCGACGCAGGCAATGGCTTCTTTGTCGCCTGATTTTACTTTCTTCTGATTTTTATCGAGCTGCTGTTCTGCGGATTGAATGTCTGCTAAGATAAGTTCGGTATTAATCACTTCGATGTCACGCACGGGGTCAACTTTGCCCATGTTGTGAACGATGTCGTCGTTGTCGAAACACCGGACGACGTGGACAATCGCATCGACCTCGCGAATATTGGCCAAGAACTTGTTTCCGAGTCCTTCACCTTTGGAAGCGCCGGCAACGAGGCCAGCGATGTCGACGAACTCAATCGCCGCAGGAATGACGACTTTGGTTCCGGCGATTTCCTGGAGCACGAACATGCGTGCATCAGGAACTTCGACCACGCCGATATTGGGCTCAATCGTACAGAATGGATAATTGGCCGCCTCCGCTTTGCGTGAGCGGGTGAGCGCGTTAAAGAGAGTGGACTTACCGACGTTGGGTAAACCGACGATACCTGCTTGGAGCATGAGGGGTTTGACCGTGCCGACCGTGGGCGTCTGCGTCAAGCGTCCGTCAGCGAGATAATCCAGCTTCGACCGATTTTAGGTATGTTTCGCTGGCTTCAACGACTTCATCGCCGATCGCAGGTTTGCCAAGGGTGACCGT
>CAJBPJ010000016.1 GCA_903957465.1 uncultured Opitutia bacterium | reverse complement strand
GTCTGCATCTTTGCGTGTTTCCTGCTGCTGACAGCTGGCGCTGCGCTTTGGGTGGTTTATGCGTTGAGTGGTAAGTCGCAGCGCGTCGGCATTGAAAATGTAGTGTTGGATGGTGTGGACTTGGTTCGCGAGTCCCCGACGACGCCTGCATCGGTTGTCGGCACACTCGACAAAGTGGCGGATGCGTTCCCCATCGTTGTGGATGGCGCTATTGCAGCGCCGTCACCGGATCCTGCGGACGCCTCTCCTTATGGCGATCCGGTTGGGCCTTGGTTACACTTGGTGAATCCTGGTTATGAAGTTGGCTATGATGAAGTTGAACATGTACCTCGTTGGGCCGCGTATAAGGTGATGCCTCATAAAGGCATCCACGCCGCTCGTCCGTCCGGATTTCGTAGCGACGCCCGAACCTATTCCAAAGTTCGCTCAGAGGTTTACACGCATTCGGGTTACGACCGCGGTCATATGGCCCCGAATTATGCGATGGCGGTGTGTCATGGAGTAGCTGCGCAGTACGCGAGTTTTTTAATGACGAATGTCGTACCACAGCTTCACGGCCTGAACGCTGGACTTTGGAAAGATATCGAACTGCGCATCGCGCAAAGGTATACAGAGCGCTACGGCGAAGTTTGGGTTGTGAATGGGCCTATTTTTTCGCGCACGGAAGCCGCGCGTTATATCGGTCCAGCTGATACGCGTGTGCGCGTTCCGGATGCATTCTGGATGGTGCTAATGACGCGCACACCCGAAGGCCGTATACGCAGCGTCGCATTTTTAATTCCACATCGCGAGATCTGGCGTGACCTCGACCTCTCGCGTTACCTTGTGAGTATCGATGAGATTGAGCGCCTTAGCGGACTCGACCTTTTCCCGCTTTTGTCAAAGGAAGTCCAAGGCGCACTCGAGGTTTCGCCGGCACCGCGCGCTTGGTAAGGCCGCGCTTCAGGGCCGCGCCGCTGACAAGGAAAACGCAATCGGAGCCATCGGCTGTCGGTAGCCATGTTACTTCGAGGTGTGGCCATGTCTTCAGAATGGCATCATGCAGTCCGCCAATTTCTACCACAAGGATACCATGTGGCGCCAGTAGCTTGCTTGCCTGTGCGAGTAATTTCCGAATCACATCGAGACCGTCTTTGCCTGATACTAAAGCCATGCTAGGCTCTTTATGAAACTCTGCAGGGAGCCCTTTTAAGAGAGCCGTAGGTTCATAAGGCGGATTACAAACAATGAGATCATACGGTCCCTTTAGCCCCTTTAAGGTGTCGGTGTGGTGTAGGTGAATGCGCTCCGACAGGCCATGGTCAGCCACATTAAGCTGAGCGACTTCAAGCGCGTCAGCCGAAAGATCCGTTGCATCAACCGTTGCTGCTGGAAACTGTTTAGCCAAAAGAACCGCCAGACAACCTGAGCCTGTACACGCATCTGCAACGCGAAGAACTTTTGTTGAGTCGGGTAGCCAAAGGGGAATTTGCTCGGGGATGATTTCTACAAAATAGGAGCGCGGAATAATCACGCGCCGGTCCACGCGAAAGTGTAACCCGCCGAGCCAGGCCTCTCCTGTTAAGTACGCCGTCGGCTCTTTATCGAAAAGACGTCTTTCGGCGAGGTGGCGCAATTTGGCAGCCGCAGTTTCTGGCATCGGCTGTTTTAGAGCTTTCTGCAATGCCTCCCAGGGCAGACCGAGTGCGTGCGCAAGTAATGTTTCCGCTTCTTGTTCAGCGTTCAGGAATCCTTGGCCATGAGCAGCACCCGTCTTCTCGAGCTGCTGGATGATAAAGCTTAACCAGTGCTTGCCCGTGCGTAATTTACGAACGGCAATATCTGACAAGCGCTGGGCAGTGCCCATTCGGGCTTAGGTCAGTGGCGCAGCCTGCCAAAGTTCCTTCGGCGTGCGCTCAAAGAAGTCCTCAAGGTACTTAGTGGTCGCACCGCCTTGGCGGAAGACCGGATCCTTCATAATCGCACGACAAACCGGGATGGTGGTGTGTACGCCGCGAATAATGTACTCGCTGAGTGCGCGGTGCATCCGATCAAGCGCCTTTTGACGAGTCGCGCCGACGGAGATGATCTTGGCGATCATGGAGTCGTAAAGGGGAGGGATGGTATAGCCCGAGTAGCAATGTGAGTCGATACGCACGCCGTGACCGCCGGGTGCGTAATAGAGGCCGATGGTGCCAGGGCTTGGTGCGAAATTGCGCGAAGGGTCTTCGGCATTGATACGACACTCGATAGCGTGGCCAGTGATTTTGATATCCTTTTGGTCGACCTCAATCTTCTCG
>CAJBPJ010000015.1 GCA_903957465.1 uncultured Opitutia bacterium | reverse complement strand
CTAACTCTACAAAACTATGAAACTACACAACGCCATGTGGCCGGGCCTCGTTGGCAAGGAGCCTAACACCGATCACCCGCCGATCGCTCTCGACCAAATGCTCGACATGACGGTCGCTGCGAACGTCGACGGTCATAAGTTCGACGGCGTCGACCTCTTCTTATTCCACCCGCACACTGATCCGGATATTTCGTCTGACGCTCTCAAGGCGATGGCGTACAAGATCGCCGGTAAGGGCCTTAATATCGGTTCCCTCGTGGCGCCGGTCTGGGGTGGCACCGTCGGCGATTCGGCCATGGGCACCGACGAGCAGCAGAAGAAATTCCTTCTCGCGATCGAGAAGTCCTGCCGCATCGCACAGATGTTGAACAAGCATGGCGTGCGCAAGTACGGCTTGATTCGCGTGGACTCTGCTGAATTTGGCGTGGCCAAGTGGCGCGAAAATCCGAAAGCCAACACGGCCCGTATCGTCGATACTTTCAAGAAGGCTGCCAAGATTGCAGCCGACCACGGCGAGCGTATCGCCGCTGAAGGTGAAATCTGCTGGGCCGGTATGCACTCGTGGAAAGCTATGCTCGATACCCTCGAAGGCGTCGGCATGCCCAAGCACTTCGGCTTCCAAGCCGACCTCGCTCACACCTACCTCTACCTGATGGGCTACAACGAACCTGAAGCTGCCCTACTGAAGGAAGGCTATACAACAGAACAGTTCTGGCCCGCCTACCGCGAGATGGTCAGCAAGCTCCGTCCTTGGACGTACGACTTCCACGTCGCGCAGAACGACGGCACCGTTCATGGCACGGGCACGCACGAGAAGACCGGTCGACACTGCCAAGCGGACGACGCAAACGGAAAGCTCGACATCACTGCTTGCTCTAAGGTCTGGCTCGAAGGCGCTGCCGATCGCGGCATGAAACACATCTGTTGGGATGGTTGCATGTTCCCGAATGCCACACTCGAGAACCCGAAGACATGGAACGCCATCCTCGCCGCGATGGTTAAGGTAAAGAAGGCTCTCTGAGCCTTTCTACTTCTTCCCGTAAACTCTATACTCCAATCCCCTCGCAACATGTCTAAACCCGTTCGCATCGGTCTCATCGGTTACGGCTTCATGGGCCGCACTCACTCCAACGCCTACACCCAAGTCGGTCACTTCTTCCCGAAGGACAAACTCACCACTGGCCACCACATTGTCCGCCAAGCTGTCTGCGGTCGCGATGAAGCCAAGGTCAAAGAGTTCGCTGAAAAGTGGGGCTACGCTTCCTATGAAACGGATTGGCGCAAACTAGTTGCGCGCGACGACATCGACGCTGTCGATATCTGCACGCCGAACGACTCGCACGCCGAGATCGCTTTGGAGTGCATCAAGCATGGCAAGATGATCCTATGCGAAAAGCCACTCGCTCTCAATGGTGAGCAAGGCGAGAAGATGGTTGCTGCCGTCGAGAAGTCGGGACTCCCGAACCTCGTCTGGTATAACTACCGCTTCCTCCCAGCGGTGACGTTGGCCAAGAACATTGTCGCTGCCGGCGAGCTCGGACGCGTCTTCCACTACCGTGCCAACTTCCTCCAGGATTGGACCATCTCCACCGACCTTCCGCAGGGCGGCGCTGGTCTCTGGCGCCTCGACGCTGCGTCCGCAGGTTCGGGCGTGACGGGCGACTTGCTCGCACACTGCATCGACACCGCTCGCTGGATCAACGGTGAGATCACGGAAGTTTCCGCGATCACCGAGACGTTTATCAAAGAGCGCGTCCACACCGCCACAGGCAAGAAGCAGGCCGTAACCATCGCCGACGCCGCCATTTTCCTGTGTCGCTTCGCCAACGGATCGATCGCTCAGTTCGAGTCCACGCGCT
>CAJBPJ010000014.1 GCA_903957465.1 uncultured Opitutia bacterium | reverse complement strand
TCCGAATCCAGTCGGATTCCGAAATCTAACGCTGAAGCTTACGCAGCACTACGCGGACAAAGTGCCATTTGCTTGGTAGCCCTCAGCCGCGCAACCGGTGATCCATCGTGGCTCCAGCGCGCTATTGCCGAGCACCCAGAAGATCCACGTGTGCAACTGGAACGTTGGAGGACTGCGAAGACGCCAGAGGAGGCGCTCGCGGCGGCGCGCGCGCTACGTCAAGCGGCACCGAGCAACCCCCTCGGTGCTTACCTTGAGGCTGGCCAATCTTTCGAACAACGAGACCTCGGTGCGGTCGCGCGCCTAATGACAGATGTTGAGGAGACAGGATCCTTTAACTCCTACACCCTCGACATCATGCTCGAGACGCAGGCTGCATTCAGTGCCAGCGGACTTGGCGAGCGCGAGGCCTGGGAGGCAGCATATAATTCAGATGGCGGGCTCTTACCAAAGACACTCGAAGTACTTAGTCGCCTTGGAGATAACATGGGTGAACTCCAACACGTGTTCGTTGGGCTAGGCTACTGGGATGATGCTGACTTCATGTTTGAACGCACCCTGGCACTCGGCGAACAACTTGAGGATGGCGACACGTTTTTTGAAAATCTGGTCGGCATCGCACTCCAGAAAAAACTGCTAAGCTCGTTCGACGCACAGACTCTCGTGAGCGACGACGGTAAACGGGTAAGCCAGCGCCTCGCGGAACTCGATGCGGTTAAGGAAGATATCCGTGCCACTAACGCCTCCGTCACTGATGAAAAGATAAAGTCTCTCGATGCCGCTGGCTGGGCGCAGTACCACGAAATTCTCAGACGTGATGGCGAGATCGCAGCCTTCCGCTGGCTGAGCCAGCGAAAATAAGCCTTCAGTCTAACAAGGCTGAGCGACGGCAGGCAGCAAGGATCAAACGGGAGACTCTTCCCGCTTGCTCCTTACTCCTTCCTGCTGGCGCGGTATCTGCGCGCCGCTTAGTACCGGTAGTTATCAGGCTTGTACGGACCTTCGACCTTAACGCCGATGTAATCAGCCTGCCCCTTGGTGAGCTTGGTTAATTTAGCACCAAGCTTTCCGAGGTGAAGGCGGGCGACTTCCTCGTCGAGATGTTTAGGTAAAACAACGACGCTTGGTTTCGCCGTCTTACGTGTCTCCCAAAGATGTAACTGTGCGAGCACTTGATTGGTAAAGGAAGTCGACATCACATAACTGGGGTGGCCTGTCGCACAACCGAGGTTCACCAATCGTCCTTCTGCCAACATGTAAAGTTGGCGGCCATCTTTCATCGTATAGCGATCAACCTGTGGTTTAATTGTATCCTTTTTTACATTTTTATCCGCATTCAAACGGACAACTTGAATTTCATTATCAAAGTGGCCGATGTTACAAACAATCGCCTGGTCCTTCATTTTCAGAAGATGCTCGTGCGTGATGATATCACGATTGCCGGTAGCAGTGACATAGATGTCGGTTGTGCCCAGCGTATCTTCAACGGTAACCACACGGAATCCTTCCATCATGGCCTGCAGCGCACAGATTGGATCGATTTCAGCAATTTGCACCGTGGCACCTAAACCTTTGAGTGACTGTGCGGAGCCCTTACCCACATCGCCGTAGCCAATAACCAAGGCAACCTTGCCCGCAATCATCACATCGGTTGCACGCTTAATGCCATCGACGAGTGATTCGCGGCAGCCGTAAAGGTTATCAAACTTAGACTTCGTAGCGGTATCATTCACGTTAACTGAAGGGACGAGTAAGGACTTCTCTTCGAGCATGTGGTAAAGTCGCTTTACGCCCGTAGTGGTTTCCTCGGAGACACCCTTCCAACTCTTAACGACTTTATGCCAGTGACCTGGGCGATCCTTGGCGACCTTCTTGAGCAAGTTTTTGATAATCTGCTCTTCTTCTGACTCCGACTTAGTCGTGACCCACTTTGATCCGTTCTCGAGCTCATAGCCCTTGTGGATCAAAAGCGTGGCATCGCCACCGTCATCCACAATTAATTCAGGTCCGTCGCCATTGGGCCAAGTCAGGGCGCGCATTGTACACTCCCAGTACTCCTCTAGTGTCTCACCCTTCCAGGCAAAGACAGGAATACCCGCTTTGGCGATGGCCGCAGCGGCGTGGTCTTGGGTGGAGAAAATGTTACAGGAAGCCCAGCGCACATCCGCGCCCAAATCAGCCAGCGTCTCAATGAGCACGGCCGTTTGAATGGTCATGTGCAATGAGCCGGCAATGCGGACGCCTTTGAGTGGCTTGAGTTTTCCGTATTTTGCACGCAGCGCCATCAGGCCAGGCATTTCATGTTCAGCGACCTGGAGTTCCTTGCGGCCCCACTCAGCTAAGCTGAGATCAGCAACTTTGAAGTCTTGGTTTTTGGAAGTAGTTTTCATGGTTTGGTATTAAACTTTGAGGGCCTGCTTAAACGCGGCTAGGCGACTGGTTGTCTCCCAGGGTAGCCCTTTTTTGCCAAAATGCCCATAATGGGTGCTCGCCCGATAAATCGGACGGCGTAAATCAAGTTGGTCGATAATTTCAGAAGGATTGAAACGGAATACTTTGCGGACAGCCGCTTGGATGCGCTCGTCCGAAACCAATCCTGTTCCGAAAGTATCTACCCGTAGGCTCGTTGGCTCAGGGTGTCCGATCGCATAAGCGACTTGCAGTTCAACCTTACTCGCAACACCCGATGCCACAATGTGCTTAGCAACCCAGCGCGCCATGTAGGCTGCGGAACGGTCAACCTTCGTCGGGTCTTTACCCGAGAAAGCACCGCCACCATGCCGCCCCATGCCACCATAAGAATCGACAATAATTTTTCGGCCCGTCAGGCCACAATCTCCCTGCGGACCGCCCACGACAAAGCGTCCAGTCGGGTTAATTAAAAATTCAACTCCACGCGCAAGCATGCCCTCGGGCAAAACCTTACGGATGACTTGATCGATGCAGAACTTCTCAATCTGCCGGTGAGTGACATCAGCCGTATGCTGCGTTGAAATAACAACGTTCGTTATCTCAACCGGAAGGTTATTCTCGTAACGGACTGCTACCTGCGACTTACAGTCAGGCCGTATCCATTCGGTGCCACGCGCACC
>CAJBPJ010000013.1 GCA_903957465.1 uncultured Opitutia bacterium | reverse complement strand
GAAGTTGAAGTCGAAGCACCCAAGGGGAATTTCCAAATGGTGGGACGTTGCCCCCAGACACGCGAAATTTTAGGCGCCCCGAATCACCATGACTGGATGCGTCGCATTCGTGAACACCACTCGCGTTACTTTAGCGCAATGTCGTTCGATCGTTTCAAAGCATCCATCGAAATGGTGCGTGAACCCGAAGTGGTAGCTGCTTGGATCCAATCCCTCTCCCGCCAACTTCACTACGTACCCAAGGACCGGCAAGAAGGTGAGCCAGAAAAACTCGAGTCACTGGACGCTGCCAAAGCTTTCTTGCTCGCACACCGACGCGAGACCGCTGTTCGCGAACTACCGTGGGTACGCTTTGCCGGACGTCTCATCGCGGAGATGCCTGTAGGCCCTCTGCGCGACTCCGTGCTCTGGTTGATTGAAGAGCAGCGCCTCTTCCCCCTCTCAACGGCCAATGGTATCCGCGGTCGCCTCCGCAAAGAAGGCTTCCATCTCTATAAGCGCGGATCGAAAGGTATCACCTATGTTTGCGGAGTCCGCCGCCGCTGTCGCGACGACCGTACAACCTTCTCTGCAAGCATGACCCGAATTTTTGCCGAACTTGATAAAAAGCCAGGTATGAATGCGAGTCAGTTGGCTGCACGCATTCTAACCGACAAAAACAACGAAGAAGAAACCAAGTTGGCGGCGACAGATATTCTCTTCCTCATTGCCCAAGGCTTTGTCGCCAAGTTGCCCAACGGCACGCTACACGCGCAGCCCGTCATTCAAACAGCTGCCGATGCCAAGAAAGTTGCCGATGAAGATGCGGCCGCTGACAAACCTGGTTCCGAAGCTGAAGAAGGCGAAGCGAAGGCCTAAAGGTTACTTTCCAGATTTGCGGACGGGCATCGGATGCGCTTTCAGCAATTCCTCGGCCGTCCAAAATGTCGAACGGTCCTTTGTCTGCGCACGCACCTTGGCTACAGTGGCTTCAGGAACAATCGGTAAACGATTACCCAAGGCGTTACGGACGTAAACAAGGACGGCAACAATCTCCCGATCTGACAGTAGCTCACGAAGCGCGGGCATCGGTGGTGTACCTGTTTCCGGGCTATACGCCTTCTGCTTAACTTCAATCGGCCCTGCTAAGCCGTTGAGAACAATCTTAATAAGACGTTCATCTGAACCTTGGAGCCATTCTGATCCACTGAGCGGGGGGAATGCGGGTGGAAGCCCGTTACCGTCTTTCTGGTGACACGTCATGCACGATGCGTCGCGTGAATAAATTTGCCGACCTAATTCCCAAAGCTCCCGATTCTCATTCGATAACCAATAGGGAGGCTTGGTCTCCGCAGACTCGCGCGCATACGCGAGCACCTCTTTTGCCAGCGACTTTGCCGCATCAAATGTGCTCAACTGCACTGCCGTCTCCCGGAGACAGTACTGGATGTAGTCGTCTTTATCTTGGACAACGTACTGTGAAATTTGGAGAGCGCGCAAGGCATCCACTTCCCCAAAGAAACTGCAGACGCGGACCACCTCGAGTCGTACGCGCGGGTGTACGTCTTTCACAGCAACCTCCAAGCGATCCAATACATTGGGCACACGATCGCGCCAATAACCTAAAACCCGCACGGCTTGTGCACGCGCACGTGGCTCGGGCGACTTTAAGACTGCATCCAGCAAATCGATATTCACCGTATCGAACCATTGGTGCACCCACAATGCCTCTAGGCGATGGTGCTCGTAGCTAGGGTCTTTAACGTCAAGTCCGCGCTCCCATTTTTGCGCAGCAGCGATGACCTCGCGGGCTGGACGTGTCTCGAGTTCGAGTTTAGCACGGAGTCGGACATCATCTTCAGGCTCCTTCAGTAATTCAAGCAGCGCGGGTATAGACTGTCCTGCAATTGCCTTGGGTACGAGCAAGGGTCTAGACGGATAGGTGATACGGTAGATACGGCCATGCCCATGGTCGCGATTGGGATCGCGCAAGTGGTGCTGGAGGTGGCCGATGAGATGCTGACACCAGTCCAAGACATAAATGGAGCCATCGGGTGCGACGGAAACAGCGACCGGGCGAAAATGCGGGACCTTACTGACATCGCCTTGAACTAAACCGTCAGGCAAGGTCTGCCCCTGAACACCCGAACCCACCTCCGACATCTTCACACGGAAAATTCCTTGGTAGCCAATGACATTGCAACTGAGGAACTGACCTTGCCAGTCGTCTGGAAAGTGACGGCTGCTAATCAAACCGTTTGCCGCCGAAGGTCGAGACGGACGGTCCCAGAACTGCCGCATCTCACGATGCTTGCCTTTATCGAGATGACCTGAAAATGCGGGACCAAAATAATTTTGATTACCCGTACCATCGGTAATCAAATCGTTACCCCAGTAGTCAAACACGCGACCATGGGGATTCGCAAAACCGTAAGCAGCATGTCGCCCGAATTTACCCGTATTAGGTTCATAACGGTAAATACAGCCGTCTTGATTGCGAATGAGCCCCCAAGGTGACTCAACCGAAGTGCGGTGAAATACTCCGTCGCTAAGATAAATAGCGCCACCCGGCTCACGGCATAATGAATTCGCGCTATGGTGAGAGTCAGCCGAGTCCATCCCTTGCACCAACCTCTCAACAGTTTCACCATGGCCATCACCATCGGTATCACGAACCCACCACAGGTTGGGCGCCTGCATCAGTAAGACGCCACCCTTGTAAAACTGAAAACCGGTTGGGCAAGAAAGGCCGTCGCGAAAAATAGTCGTGCGCGCGACTTTGCCAGTCTTGGAATCAAGATCGAGGACGAGTAATTTGTCGTTCCGTTTTTCAGTCGGTCGTGGCCCTGGATAGGTTGGCCAAACCGCGACCCAGAGACGTCCTTTCGGGTCAAACCCCATTTGCACGGGATTGATCAACTCTGGTATAGTCGTCTCATCGGCCACCAACTCAATTTTACAACCCTCAGGCAGTTTTAAGTACGGAATCGTGGCCTCACCTGTAAGGTAGTCTTTAGCCGGCATATTTGCATCGACGAGGCCGACAGGGGGTAAAGGCAAAAGCGTCGGGGTATCTTTTTTGCCCTGAGCTGCTGCCCAAATCATCCGATCACCATTCGCAGTAAGCACATCGCGCTGCGACAACTCTTGGCCCATTGTTATCGCGTTGCTGAACTTAACTTTAGGGTCCTTGGCAGAACCATAGAGAATGCGGGAGCGTTCACCGTAAATATTGAATTGGTCAACGGTGCGGAAGCGCAAGAACCACTGACGGTTCTTTTCTAAAATTGCCGAACGAACGCGGGCAACCAAAGCGTTATCAACTCCAGGCGCAGCTTTACCGAAAAGTAACTGGAAATATCCTGGGGCAATTTTTCGATCGCCTGCATCATTCAAACGAATGCCGTTGATCGTCAAATCCGCCGGTCCTTGCGCCTTGAAGACGCGCAGTGAATGTGAGAAGAGATCTACACATGGAATGCTTTTCTCCGCAGCAACCTCACGGACCGCTTGAGCATAGAGTGCAAGATTGACGTTCAGATCAGGACCACCCGCAGAGACCTGCTGGGCCAAAGGTGTGACCAAAACAATTCGAGGTTTTCCTTGTCCATAATCAGCTGCCGATCGCTCTGCCACCCAACGGCCAAGGTCTTGCTTGAATTGTTTCAAACCGGCTTGGCCGGCAAAGGACTCATTAAACCCCCATTGAGCAATAATGACACTTGCATGGAAATCAGCGCCTGCATGGTAGACAATTTTTCCATTTCCATGAGGAAGCGTAACCGTTCCAGGCTTCATATCCAGGAAGTAGCTAAGGCTAGGTACGCCCTCGCTCCGAGGCCGTGCTGCAACCTCATCCCCTGTATACGCAAGATTACGGAAGACACATTCCTTGTCGGCATACGCGACATGGATCAATGTTTCGAGCCAGGCGGTATGTTGTTCCGCCTCCATGGCCCCTGCCCCAACGAAAGCGATGTGATCGCCTTTACGCAGAACCAACGCAGGACCTGAAACTTGTTCGGCAAATGCCGAACTACAGACAATCAGGGCGAGGCTTAAAAAACGCATAAAAACTATTATTTATTTGCAGGAATAAAGTCCGCAGCCTTCACGCCTTTGCGGAAGCGGTTAAAGGCATAATCCGTTGGCTTATAAACTCCAACGGGCTCAACGTCGGCACTCGCGGGCACCTCGAGACCTAGACCCCAGTAGCTAGCATTCACAATCAAGCGGCGCAAACTGACGTCTACCAAATCCGACGCCGAGGCCATCGTGGTGCAAAATACGCGCTGCTTAACGCCGTTGGGTCGGGGAAATTCACGAATCCAAGCGACGGGCATCGCTGGTTGATTCACGGGTTGCTCAACTTTATCCGTACTACGTTTTTTTGATTTGGTGGAAAGTGCTGCCTGCGGACTCATGTCGACGAGTACATTCCCGCGGAGAAGAATCTGTGCGTCAGCTGGAGGGTAGACTTCGTACACATCTGTCTTCCCAAAAATTTCGCCGACACCTCTTAGAATTGGGTGCGATGCATGACTTGATTCAACAGATGTACGGGTCGCTTCAACAGCATGGTGCCCCCAGTGGCTAATCCAACCCGCGCCGAGCACCTGAGGCCCGAACTGATTGTAGTTCAGAAAGCGACCCCCTTTAAACTGAAATGCATGCGTGCTCGTACGTAAGGCAATGACCGGCACACCGCGCTGCATAGCGGCATCAAAACGTGCCATATCTGCATCGGACCAGCGACGGAACCGAAGTCCTAAAATAAACAATTCAGCTCCCTCCATCTTCTCAGGAGCACCCAGCAATTCTGCATTATTGGGATTAATGGTACCGTCGGCATCATGAGAAAAGAGCACAGTGCAGCGCATGCCGTGTTTCGCGAGTACCTGCGCCAGCATGGGTAAGGATTCTTCGGATCGGTATTCCTCGTCCCCCGCGAGGAGAACGACCTTGCGCCCATCTACAGGCCCGAAGGAGACCCAACCGGGTCCCGACTCAGCACCATACAAACAGGCGGAAAGACAAAAAGCGGCAATAAGTGGACGGAAGAAGCGCATTTGATTCAAACAGAGAGAAATGGGGTCAGTTCCAAATTATCTCCAGTGCTGCGCAATCCAAGGCGTCGGTAAAACGCGACGGTACCACTTACCACTTCGACCGACCAAAGCGTCCGGCGGATTCGGCAACCCATGGAATACAATGATACGGGCATCTGCAGGAATTTCTGGAGCTTGGAAAAGTGAAAATGGGAACCATTTCACACAATGGCGCTTAAAGCTGCGGCACCAGGCTTCCGGCCAATAAGTAACTTTATTTTGAGTGGTAAGGTAAGCAGTCAGGTACTCCTGCTCATTGCGGTGGAGTTTGCGTACGGCATCGAGATTGGCACGGAAGTGGTCAAGCACGTCGGCATGCGCCCCAGCCGTCCACCGGTAAACCGATGAGTTCCCAGTATAGTGCCCCTTCGACCAATCGCGGATAATCACAAAATCTCCCGGTTGCTGGAAAAATTCATCCAGCTTTCCGACAATCACGATATCGATGTCTAAAAAGAGTACTGGCCCTTTGAGTTGAGGTCCACCAGGCGCAACGAGGTCGGGAGAAAATGACACCAGTTTTGTCCAACCGCGCTCGGGGCTTCCGGGTGGCAATTGAAGACTCGGGATAGGGAATGTTTCGATACCGGCGTTCAGGCCTGTCGTATCATCCGTTAGGCAAACGAAACGAAAGGCGCCGGACATATGACGCGAAACCATGGCATGCAGCCGATTAACATATTCGGGCCCATACTTTTTGCCCCACTTCATGCAAAGGAATGTCGCCATGCGTATACTCAGCGTGGGTGATTCTTAGCTTGCCGACAATGCTTTAGGCAAATCAGCGGCGAAGCGCATAGAACCCAGGAGTCCACGTCCAACGTGGATCCTGAAGCACCGCGAGCGTCTCTTCAACTGTCAGACCATGCGTCTTCGCCTGTGCAAGGTTGGACGCTGTATGATTAGCCCATGCTGCGCGTTCGGCGGCCGTTGCGCGCTCAGCTCGCGCATGGGGAACTTGCATACCAACTAAGTGCGTCCAAACGCCCTCGAGATGGAAAACACTCTGCACGGGCGCAAGCAGATCGGTCTCCGCAACCAGTGTCGGACCATTTTCGCCATAGAAGTCGACCCAGCGCTGAGCTCCGTGCAAGGCGACATGTTTATGACAGTGCTTCCAGAAAGGCGTATTCAGTCGACGGTTGAATCGATAATGGACGGCTAAGAAGTCACGGATCTCATCCCACAAACGACCAAGCGTGCGATCGATAGAGCTACGTAACTCAGGACCGACTTCGCCTCCAGATTCTGCAAGCGCACCGCAGAGGAAACGACATTCGTGGGCAATCACGAGAAGCGACGTTGCTTCTAAAGGCTCAACGAAGCCCGATGAGTTACCCACCGCATAAACATTGCCGACCCATTGCTGCGCATAGCGGCCCGGCACAAAAGGCACAACCCGTGTGGGGCCCACTTTAGGATTCTTCGCGCGGAATTCAGCTTCAGCAGCCGCATCTGTGATAAACTTGGAGCAATAGACATACCCGCGGTTGATCCGCCCGGGATGCTCAATTTGCCAGGCCCAACCAGCATCCATCGTTTCCGCTGTCGTATAAGGTAAAATGGGCTCATCGGTTCGAACCCAGCCACCCACGACAGCGCGGTCACAGATTAAACTGTCGGCATAACTCACAAAAGGTACACCCATCGCCTTGCCGAGAAGTTCGGAACGGAAACCGGAAGCATCGACGAAGAAATCTGCGGCGAGTTCATGCCCATCGGCGAGGTGGATTGAAGTGATACTATCGCCCTTGCGAACGACAGACGCTAAATCGCCATCAATAACTTCAACACCTAGACGCGCAGCGTGCTTCTCTAGCCAGGGGACGAGTTCGGCATTCTCGATATGGTAACCAACGGTATGGCGCACGTCGGGCCAGCGACCTTCCGCATGCTGTAAGAAAACCTTACCGTGCTCCATCAATGCTGAACTCATATCCGCACCTGAGAGAGTCTTGTCACACAGAAAGCCGACAGGGAGTGCTGTCTCTTGGATGTGCTGACGCAGTGCGCCCGAAAAACCATAATGGTAGGCATCGCCTGATCCCCAAATAAATTTGATGCCTAACTTAAGTGATGGCTTTACCTCCCGATAAAATTCGTCGGGTGGAATCCCGAGATAGCCGTGAAAGAATGCAGGCAAATCTGTGGTACTCCCCTCGCCTACACCAATAATACCAATCGTCGGACTACGCACGAGGCGCACGCGCATCTCGGGCAAACGCGTACGCAGACTGATGGCCATCATGAAGCCAGCAGTTCCTCCACCGAGAATGACGATGTCTTTGACCATGGGGTTAGGTCTACGAAATCCAAAGACGCCGCCTAAATTGAGTCAACCCAACAGGGTTAACCTATCACCCCGCCAATAAAGGAGACCAAAGCTTTTCCCTTAAAACGCCCGGCGGATACTGAGTGCACCGGAAACATCGGCCGATGGGCCGACACCTGCAGCGTGGACCGAGAAATTGAGCATGGTGTTAGGGGTGAGCTTGTGATCCACATCTAAACCAAGGCGTGCCTGATTGGCGGTGATGGCGGCGCCGGCGACGTCGAAGGGCAACGCGTTATGGTCGATGTCTGTCCCCGAGAATCCTGACTCATTTTTATCAAAGCGGTGAATCCATTCTGCAGTGGCGAGAAGTGTAGTCTTATCGCTAAGTAAGAACTTTGAGCTTAGGCCGAGACGGACTTCACGTGATTGATGCTCTTGTGCATCAAACTGTGCGTCAAATGAACCGCCGGTCTCCGCGTAAGCTTCAGCGGCGACGCGCGTCCATGTAAACGATGCAAACGGTGTCACAAATGGACCACCGACTAACTTGTGCGAAGGACCATCGAACCGAAGGCGGACGCTTGCGGAGTTAAGATTCGTGGAGCCTTGAGAATAATCTGTAAGGCCATTTTGGATTCCGTATCCGCGGAGCGTATCAGACTTCCAACTGCCGAACATGGCGGTGAGCGAGACGATACCCTGGTTATCAGAAAGCTTAGCGTCGATTTCGGCGAGGAGGTATTGGCCAGAGACATGGCTCGCTCCATCGAAGAGGAGATCGTTGTTCTGTGCGCCGTAACCTACGGCTAAACCTGCGAGCACATTACCGAAGGTATGGCTGACACCCGCTTCACCGGTAGTGGTATGGCTGTCCGAAGTGCGCGAGCGTGCACCGAAGTCACCTGTTACCCAAGCTTGGCTGGTCTTGCCCATGGCATCGAGGGTCATGAGTGGACGGTGGTGGGCACCTTCCATCGGGAGAGACGTCAGTGATGTCACAATAGGCAGAATGCCCGACGGTCCGCGGATCGATTGCATCCATTCGGTCGCGTCAACCATGTAAGGGTCTGTAAATACATCGACCCATAGGACCGCATGGTTGACAGTGCCATTATAACTCTGACCGACAATCACCGAGCCATCTCCAGAAACTCCATGGGCCATTGAATCATAAGAATCACTAACCAATGAACCGAGGTACACCATTGTATCTGGAGTGTTGGTTGCTTTATTAAATTTAACAGCAAATGCACGGGCGTCTTCATCGTAATTGTAAGATACTCCGACAATTACGGAGCCATCTGCTGAAACTGCGTTAGCATATGTATAATCAAAACCACCACCCAATGAACCGAGATCGACCATCGCGCTTGAAGCCCCAGTTACCTTATCGAATGTAACAGCAAACGCCCTTGTGAGAGAGTTCGCAGAAAAATAACCGACAATCACTGAGCCATCTGCTGAAACTGCGTTAGCTCTTGATCGTTGAGAATCATCACTAGGAGAACCGAGGTCAATCATCTTGCCTACAGTGTTATCTGCTTTGTTGAATTGAGTAGCAACTGCACGGTAGGTTGCGCCGTTATAACTCTCACCGACAATCACCGAGCCATCTCCAGAAACTCCTTTGGCTATCGAAGCATACAAAGCACCACCCAATGAACCGAGATCGACCATCGCGCTTGAAGCCCCAGTTGACTTATCGAATGTAACAGCAAACGCGTTAGATCCCGATCCTACAATCACAGTACCATCTGCTGAAACTGCGTAAGCGAATGACCAATAAATATTACTGTTAAGTAAATCGAGGTCAACGAACGCACTCGAAGTCTTCGATGCTTTATCGAATGTAACAGCAAACGGGTGGGTGGTTGAGTTAGTCCCACTATCACCGACAATCACGGAGCCATCTCCAGAAACTCCTCTGGCCGTTGAATCACCACCCAATGAACCGAGATCGACCATCGCGCTTAAAGTCCCAGCTGCCTTGTCGTAGGTAACAGCAAACGCATGATTTCTTGTGCCATTATAACTCTCACCGACAATCACCGAGCCATCTCCGGAAATTCCAATCGCAAATGAATAACCGCCCAATGAACCGAGGTCAATGACTGCGGCTTCACTTCGACTTGAGGTAAGTAACCCAAATGCCAATGAGACACTAGCAGCAGTTAGAAATTTTTGGTTAAGCATAATGACAGCTCGAAATCACATTATACTGCCGAAGACATTCAACAGAAAATCTGCCAATACTATTCAAACAGTAGATATTGGTTAGATTTAACCAAAGCGAACTTCTCATCCCTCCATCATAGCTCTAGCACATCCTTACCTTTTGTCGTTAGACTTTAGTCGTTAGTCGCTTTCAAATTTGCGGAGGGAGATTAGCTCCGCTTCGCTCTTCGTCCAGTCCTTCGATTTTCATCCCCTTTTGATTCTTAATTTTCTAACTTAAGCCTAATACTACCACCTAGCATCATCCCTCCACTTTCCTCCCTCGCCTCACCATGCCGTCCATCACCTTGCTACAATGCTTACTCGCCACCACTGCGGTCGGCATAGCCGGTGAATTCTCCGAACCTCGGGTTGTCGGTACCCCGCCCGCTGACGCTGGACGCGGGCTGGTGCGGGTGAGTGCGAGCGAGATTCGCCATTACGACGGCGACCGCAAGGAGCCAGGCTACCTTGTGAGCCAGGACAACGGCGAATCTTGGACCTACCGAAAGGCGGGCAAGGACTACCCACCGAACTTCGGCGGCATATCCAAAGAGGCGCCCGCTTTTGCCCGCAACCCACGCACCGGAGAGTTTGTGCGCATCCAACCTATCAAGGATCATGTCTTTATATCTAAGGGAGGTCTAGATGGACAATGGTTAGCGGCGACTAAAGAGGGTAAGTTAACCGCGGAGTGGCAAACTCCGGCTCAACGCCAAGAGCTTTTTTCCTTACCGGGAATTATTCGCTCCCCACTTTTCTTCGATGGCGGCAAGCGGCTGATTGTGCCGACTCACAACGCTGGCTCAGGTACGACGATGTGGCTCTCCGATGATGGCGGACTGACTTGGCGAAAGTCCAAGAGTGTCATCAGTGCACCACCGCACCAAGCTGCAGGCATTCATCGCGGCACGCGCTGGCAAAATAGCGGGGTCGAGGCAACGGTAGTGGAATTAAAGGACGGCACTCTATGGGCACTACTGCGTACCTCGCAGGACTTTCACTATGAGTCGTTCTCTCGCGACAAGGGGGAGAACTGGACGGCAGGGAAACCTTCTCGCTTCGTTGGTACACTCACCATGCCCACGCTCGGACGGCTCGCGGACGGACGCTTACTCGCCCTTTGGACCAATCAAGCTCCGCTGCCGGAGGTCGAAGGAGCGAACGGTAAAAGCGAGGACGCATTCACCAACCGCGACACGTTGCATGCCGCCGTGTCCTCCGACGAAGGTCGGACTTGGCGCGGCTTCCGCGAAGTTGGCCTCGATGAGCAGCGTGCGCGCGCCGACTACGCAACCTGGGGTGGACCGCAAGATCGCGGCAACCATCAAGCAGAGTTTGTGAACTTAGATGCCAACCGCATTCTCGTAGCCTACGGGCAGCACGCTAAGCATCGGTGCCTAGTGATTGTTGATACGCGTTGGTTATTAGAAAAAAGCCGCAAAACAGATTTCAGCCAAGGTGCAACCGATTGGATTCATCATACCTATATCCCGCAACGCAAAGGTCATTGCTCTTATGATCGAAAGCCTGCTGCTCAAGTGATAGCGCACCCGAGTCGTGCTTCCACCAAAGTTTTAGATATCACCTTCTTGGATGATGCCGAACTCGTGAACTCAACAAACGGGGCGGATTATCGCTCAGGCGGAGCAGCTTGGAATTTCCCTGCGGGTAAGGCAGGAAAGGTGACACTGCGCTTCCGACTTCCCGCTGGATCGGTTGGGGCCCACCTGAGCCTGATGGATCGCCTGCACGCCGCCTGCGACCGCACGGCTCCGCAATTCGCCGTTCACACCACTCGCCTCGCGCCAGGAGTCACACTTGGAACCGCAACACTTAAGGCCGATACCGATCATGAACTCCAACTCGAGTGGTCAGACTCAGAAAAAGGCATGTGCCGACTGACGCTCGATGGTAAACCCGCTGGCACCCTTCCCCTGCGCAATGCTTCTGTGAATGGACTCAGCTACCTGCACATCATCGCCGACGGCAACAAACCTGGGCCCGCCATCCAGCTGATATCAGTAAGCGCAGAAGTGAAGTGAAAGGTTGTCTTTAGTCTCTTCCAAAACACCAAAGCTCTAGCACATGCTTATCTTTAGTCGTTAGGCCTTAGTCTTTAGTCTTTTCTAAAATTGGCGGAGAGGGAGGGATTGGCTGCGCTTCGCTCCGGACCTTCGGCCCGATGCCTGCTATGGAGACTAAAGGCGAATGACTAAGGACTAAAGAGTAGCCCAAATGGGGAGCCGCCAGATAACCTGAAATGGAACACTTTAGTCGTTAGGCCTTAGTCTTTAGTCTCTTCTAAAATTGGCGGAGAGGGAGGGATTCGAACCCCCGGAACCTTGCGGCTCGCCTGATTTCAAGTCAGGTGCAATCGACCACTCTGCCACCTCTCCGTCCGAGCATGTTGAGAAACTATTGGGCGGACTCCAAGCAGAATGCCCTAGTTTAAAATAAGGCATAGGCGGGCTTTTCGTCAGAAGCATCAATGGCAACTTAGCTAAATGAAACCTGTCTCTCGCGCCGCCCTACCCTTTCCCGTGGCAGAGCGTGCTATTCAGCGGTTATGGGCTGAAGGTCGTTGTCTCCTACCCGCCCAGACTGCCTCAGGCTTAGTTCTCGAAGTTATCCATCCCGGTAAATGGAATCGGCTGGGTGGGCCTGACTTCCTGGATGCAGACATTAGCCTAAATGGAATTCGTCGACGCGGTGACATCGAATTTCACCTCCACGCCAAAGACTGGAATCATCACGGTCACACACAAGACCCAGCGTATCGTAACGTCATCCTCCACGCCGTTTTGTTCGAACCCATGACACCCATTTTAACGTCAGACGGAATTGAGCCCGAGTCCCTACACTTACTTCCGCTTCTGCCTGAAGATCTTGAAAGTATCGCTGAGTCCGACGCCTTAATGGAGCTGCGCGGAAATGCATCGCAATTAACCGAACTCATTCGAGCAGCAAACCCACATCTCCAGAGAGATCTACGCCGCAGAGCCTCCGAACGCTTTGAGGCTAAATCCCAATGGCTGACTCAACGACGTGCAAAGCTCGGTTGGCATGATAGTCTACACTGTGCGGTGCT
>CAJBPJ010000012.1 GCA_903957465.1 uncultured Opitutia bacterium | reverse complement strand
TGGTGAGGCCAGCCAGCATCCTTCGGCACCAACCAGTCACGTCCGTCCCAGAAGAGCGACTGAACCGCAAAGTCGACAGACTCGGAACCCGTCGCGCGGAATCCAAAAAAGATTACGAGCACTGCGACTACCGCGGCGGGTAGTAACAGCGAAGGGCGGTCAGCGGGTAGCTGGAGTTTTGAGTCCGCCATTGTTAAAGAGCAAGTCCGCCCCCTGGTAGTAGGCCTTCGTGGCTTCATCGTTTTTCTCGGCATCGGCAGCCGTTGCCGTCGATGGCTCGAGTGTACCCGTGGCTAGGTCGACATTAAATCGCGCGGTATCGCGTACGGGCTTAACCACCGTCAATTGACCATCGCGGATCATGCCAAGTTTTTGGTAATTACTAATAAAGATACGTGGCTGGTAAGAAGGACTGAGGGCGTCGCTACCAAAGAAACGTGATTCATACGAAAGGTTAAGCAAACCCAACAAGGTCGGCGCAAAGTCAAGTTGTGCAACCAACGTATCCACCTGCTTTGGGGCAATATTTCCCGGCGACCAAATGAAGAGCGGGATTTCATATTTTTTGACTTCTAATTCCTGCTTGCCGGCAACCTTCGCGCAATGGTCCGCAACGATTACAAAAATCGTATCCTTAAACCAAGGCTTCGATCGAGCGGCTTCTAAAAATGCCCCGATCGCATAATCCGAATAGGCAACGCCTCCCTCGGCCGTGCCATTTAACTTTTCATCAATCTTCCCTGCCGGCCATGTGAATGGACGGTGATTCGACGTTGTCATGATGAATTGATGGAAGGGCTTACCTTCCGCAAATGCCCGATCGGCTTCGGCCATCGACCACGCATAGGCATCTTCATCGCTCGCACCCCAAGCATTGGCAAAGACAGGCTTAACGCCTTGTTGTGCTTTTACCGGCTGATCGACCACGCGATAGCCATTCGTACCAAAGAAATAGTTCATATTGTCGAAGAACCCATCACCGCCGTAAATAAACGAGGTGTCGTACCCGTGTGCAGCTAACACTGAGCCCAAGGTGCAAAGATTCTCACAACCTTTTCGCCGCAAAACTGATTGTCCAGGAATCGGTGGTATCGAAAGCGTCAACGCCTCCATGCCGCGGACGGTTCGCGTGCCACTCGCATAGCAGTTACTAAACCAAAGCGACTCACGCGCAATTCGATCCAAGTTAGGGGTGAGACCAGCTGACTTATAGCGCTTGTGTTCATAACAACCAAGATAGTCTGCACTGAGACTTTCGACCGTAATTTGGATAACATTTAATTTTCGCGGCACCCCTTTCGCGGTAACTTTCCGGGTGATATCCGTGCCAGGACCACTCAGAGCGACCTCGCCTTGAGCCACAAGTTGTTGTCGTACTGACTGAACAGGGTTCTCCAATGAAGGATAGAATCGCGTCCACTCGAGCTCATTGGCCCAAAATGCAGCCAGAAATGCATATTCGCCGTTCTTACCAAGCTCGGTGTCGTAACTATTTTCCCAGCCCGGCTGGATATCACCCATGTGGCGAAGCCCAGCAGTCAAGCG
>CAJBPJ010000011.1 GCA_903957465.1 uncultured Opitutia bacterium | reverse complement strand
GCGAAGGCAGATTTATCGGTTATAAAACTTGTCGAGATTGCGACGGATGATGTTTGGTGCCGCGACCATGGCCCCATTTTTGTGAAACATCGTCAAACCGGCGAGGTCGCTGTGACTGACTGGGAATTTCACGGCTGGGGTGGCAAATTCGAAGCGTCCCTCGACAATCAAGTTCCTGCAAAAGTTGCGAAGCACCTCGGTCTGCGTCACTTTAGTTTTCCGTTTGAACTTGAGGGCGGCGGTATCGAAGTCTCTGGCGATGGTCTCCTGCTGACTACCGAAGCCGTTCAAAATAATCCCAACCGTGCAGAAGGGCGCGATGATGCCGCTTTTCTCCAAGCCATCAAAGAGGGCTTGGCTATCGATGAACTACTTTGGATCGGTGAGGGCTTGGCCAATGATGATACCGATGGCCACATCGACAACCTCGCTCGCTTCGTCGCACCGCGCACGCTTGTCGCCGTTACCGAGAACGATACCGCATCGCCCAACCATCTTCCCCTTAAGGAGAATCTCCGCCGGCTCCGCGAAACACGCCTGCGCGACGGCGGCCGTCTCGAGATCATCGAGTTACCCCTGCCCAAACCGATTCGCCTCGCGGAACGCGACCTCCCGCCAAGCCACGCCAACTTCCTTATTGTCAACGGCGGCGTGCTCGTGCCGACCTATGGACAAAAATCTGATGACACTGCACTCGGCATCGTGCGCGAAGTCTTCCCTGGTCGGAAAGTTGTGGGCATCGACTGTCGCGTCCTACTCATTGAGGGCGGAGCGCTGCACTGCCTGAGCCAGCAACAACCATCCTAATCTACGCTGCCCGGCGGGATAGAGCTCGTGATAAGGATTTGTGCCCGTGGCTTTAGAGAGCTACGGTTATTCAATGAATCCCCTGCACCTCCATTTACTCTCTAACCATATCCCAGTGATTGGCGGTGCGCTCGGTCTCGTAACTCTCTTAGGTGCACTGATTCTACGCTCAACCGTGGCCATCCGCACCGCACTGGTCGTAGCGACGCTGGCTACAGCCACGACGCCACTTGTTGATTGGTCTGGCGAGGAGGCCGAGGAACGCCTCGAGCACTCGAGTGTACTTGATACCGCCGGCAAGAAGTGGATGGATATCCATGAGGACCGCGCGGAGATTGCAGTCGGGGCACTGCTCGTCGCCTGCGGTCTCTGTCTGGCGGCGCTCGCAGCGGGCGCCTGGAAGCCCACATGGCTTATCCCGATCTCACTCGTCGCCGCACTAGCTTTGGCAATCGGACTTGGACTTGGTGCATGGGCGGGGAGCGCAGGCGGGCAGATTCGCCATTCAGAAATCCGTAGCGGCAGTTAAGCGCACGCTTAGCGTCGGTCAGCCAACTTCTCCGCGGCGCAGCCACAGCCGCCCGCACACCCCCGCCCTTTACGTCGAGCCTGCAATGTTAACCAGAGGCGACGCAAAAGCCAAAAAGCCGCAGCGCTAATCGCGATGGTCGTGATGACTGCGTCGAGGTTCATAAAAGTTTGCTGCCTACTTGATAGACGGCCGTGGCAAAAATCCAGGCAAGGGCTGTCATGTAAACAAACGACGCTGCTGCCCATCGCCAACTCCCTGCTTCCTGTGCGAGCGTAGCGACGGTTGATCCGCACTGCGAACAGAGCGCAAAGAAAATCATCAAGGCAAGCACCGTGGGCAGCGTGAAAATTGGCGTATCCACCCGAGACCCTTCAGTCCACTTTGCCTCGCGCATGGCACTGCGAAGGTCTTCGCTATTCGCTTCCGAGCCCTCACCTAGAGAGTAAGTAATGCCAAGGGTGGAGACGATGACTTCACGAGCCGGGAAAGATGCCAGCACGCCAACGGTGAGTTTCCAGTCGAAGCCACAGGGATCAAAAACAGGTTGGACGCTTTTGCCGAAACGACCCATCCACGATTGCTCAACATACGCAGCCTGCACGCGCGCCTCAAGCTGCTCCGCATTCATTTGCGGACTTTCAGCACGGACGCGCTCGGCAACGGCGGGGTCGCGCGGAAAATATGTTAGTGCCCACACCACAAAGGTAATCGCGAAAATCAGGGTGCCAGCTTTGCTCACAAATTCGGATGCATTCTGCCACATGCGCCAAATCACATCACGCGGCTTGGGCATCTGGTAGCGTGGCAACTCGAGAACGAAGGGCGCTGGGCGGACTTTTAAAATAAAACGGGTTAAAATAAAGGCTGTCGGCACTGCCACCAAGAGCCCGACAACATGCATACCAACCATCGCCACAGACTCCCAAAACGCCCCGTATCTCGGCCCAATAAAAGCCGCACACATTAAAGCGTAAATCGGGAAGCGAGCCGAACAGCTCATGAATGGCACGGTAAATGCCGTAGCGAGTCGAGCCTTCGGATCCTCAATCGTCCGCGTGGAAAGTAATCCAGGAATCGCACAGGCGAATCCAGAAAGCAGTGGCACAAAACTTTTTCCGTTGAGACCGCACCAACTGAAAAGCCTGTCCATAATAAAGGCCGCACGGGCCATGTAGCCACTATCCTCAAGAATACCGACGAAGAGAAAGAGTATCAGAATCTGGGGCAAGAAGGTCAGAAAAGCGCCGACGCCACCGACAACGCCATCCGCTACTAAACTCTGCAACATCGGCGTGCTGACTAAATATGAAGCCGCTAATGCTTTGGTTAAATCAACACCCTGCTGGATCCACGCCATCGGCAATTTAGCCAAAGCAAAGACCGACCAGAATAGTCCCAACATGATGGCGGCGAAGCACAGCGGTCCAAAAATACGGTGAAGTAAAATACCGTCGACTGCCACGGTAGCGGTCTCGCGACTCACGCCACGGACGACACCGTCTAAAATTTCGCGCAAGCGGGCGTAATGCACCATGGGCTCAGCAGCAGGCGGATTAAGTCCAGAACTCCGGACTTGCTCGCGCGCTTGCCGAATCGGTACCTCGCGAGCCTCAGCGGTCCAACCAATAGCCTCCGCAATGGTTGGAGCAGTATCGAACAACAGTCGCTGGGCTAGAGCTCCAGGTACAGGCTGGTGCGTATCCCGTTCAGCAGCGAGGGCAACGGTCGCTACGGCTTTAGCAATCGCATCTGGCCAGGTGACTGTCGGGAAAGCGCTTTTTTGCTTTAGTCCAGTTGCAACGGCGCGACGTACTTCCGTGATACCTTCACCCTGCCATGCTGAAAGCAGAACTACTGGCACGCCATTCAGACGGTAAGAAAGCAATGGACCATCAATTTCAATTCCGCGAGTTTTGGCTGCATCCATCTGGTTAACCGCAATAACCATGGGCAAACCTAACTCGGCAATCTGAGCTGCGAGGAAAAGATTGCGGAGAAGATTTGTCGCG
>CAJBPJ010000010.1 GCA_903957465.1 uncultured Opitutia bacterium | reverse complement strand
CCTGGGAAGTTTTCCGCAATCAAGGTGAGTACCGAAACCCAACGTACTTAACACCCGATGCGCCGAAAAAAGGTCGTACCGAAAAAGGTTATGCTGACGAAGTTTCCACCGACAAAGCTCTCGGTTGGTTACAGAAGCGCGACCCCAATAAACCTTTTTTACTCTGCTTACATTTTAAAGCACCTCACAGAAATTGGATTCCTGCTGAACGTTATGCCCGACGATTTGAAGGCGTGACGATTCCTGAACCCAAGACACTCCTCGACGACTGGAAGAATCGCAGCAATGCCGTCATGCGTAATCACCAGACCATTGGGCGCGATATGACGACCAATGACCTCAAGACCCCCAAGCCTGAAGGCCTGCAAGGCGACGCCCTCCGTCAATGGGCCTACCAGCGCTACATTAAGG
This sequence comes from uncultured Opitutia bacterium, assembly GCA_903957465.1. Classification (GTDB taxonomy): domain Bacteria; phylum Verrucomicrobiota; class Verrucomicrobiia; order Opitutales; family UBA953; genus UBA8828. The sequence goes on along the minus strand of CAJBPJ010000010.1, from coordinate 23,354 downwards.
ACTACCTGAATACCGCCCAAGTGGTTGACGACAGTGTGGGGCGGGTGCTCGATTGGCTCAAAGCCAACGGACTCGAAGAGGACACCATCGTCATTTACTCATCCGACCAAGGATTCTTTACCGGTGAACATGGCTTCTTTGATAAACGTTTGATGCATGAACCTTCGACACGCATGCCATTGGTTGTGCGTGCACCGGGCGTAACTCAAGCCGGGAGCGAATCGCGCGCACTGGCGTCGAATATCGACTTTGCACCTACCCTACTTGAGCTCGCTGGTATTCGCCCAAACTTATCTGCATCTGAGAAATTTGACGGCGCCTCGCTCGTCCCTCTCTTGCGCCGAGAGATCCCGAACGATTGGCGCACCGCGGTGTACTACCGCTACTGGGAGCATAATTCAGGTGAGCATCCTGTGCCGAATAATTACGGAATCCGAACAGCCACTCACAAAATCATCTGCTACCAAGGACAACCACACGGCATGCGGGGCGCGTCAAAAATTGCTACACCTGAAGAATGGGAGCTTTTTGATTTAGTCAAAGACCCCGACGAGATGGTCAATGTCTACAATGACCCCGCCTATGCGGACGTTCGCAAAACACTCACCGCTCAACTTAAAGCGGAGCGCGAGCGGAATGGTGACACCCGCTAAGTCGGCAAATTTGCTCAGCGACCGTAGCCGGGAGCAGCTTTACCATCTGGGCCGAGGCGGCCAGTAGTCCAAAGCACGCCACGGGTGACGAGATCCAAGTAACGAGGATCTTGAACTGTGGCATTATTGTGGGCCAGGGTTGTGCTAAAGATACGAGTATTCTTGGGGCCGTAGGTATTCGTCCAAACAACAACCGCTTCCGTGACCTTATCAGGCTTACCGTCTTTACCTTTTTGCACCTGCTTGCCTTTGGCGAGTACGTGACCGGTTAAAACAGCGACGTTGTTGTAAAGCTCTTCGTTGCCTGTCGTCCAATTAGGAAGTCCAACGGAAGCCGGTGATGTCGTGTCGACATAGGTAATCTCAATCGGGAGTTGTGGACCGTGGCCTGAGGACTGCAAACCGAGGAATTCAAACCAAGCGGCATTGTCGGCACCGGCTTTGACAGGCTGACCATAGTTTCCGAAGCGGTAAGAGTGCATCGCACAATGCAAATTCACTGCAGGGAGTCCGCCACGGTGAGCTGCGAGGATTTTTTCGATGTACGCTTTGTCTTTCACATCCGCAGCGCACTCGTCGTGAACGACCACATCAAAGTCTTTTCCCCAGTTGGGTTGATTAAAAATATCGAAAGTCACATCTGTACCTTTGGAAGGACTGTAAGCGTGGGTGACCTTGACGTTAGCACGCTCCAGTAAACCTTTTTCAATGATGACATGTTGAGCTGCGTAATCGTGGCAGCACCCACCGGTCACGAGTAGTACGCGAATCGGCGCTGGGGTTTCCGCCGCAAAGACAGAAGTCGCTACAGCTAAGAGGAGGGTAAGGTTGCGCATGGTAAATGGGGGTATACGGGTGACAGTAGACTGGAGCTAAAGTTCCCCAAAGGGAAGCCAGCTATCGGTTATTCCTGATCAGCCAACCAGCGTTCTGCTTCAATGGCTGAGCGGCAGCCCATACCAGCAGCCGTGATGGCTTGACGGTAAACATGGTCCGCACAATCACCCGCAACAAAGACGCCAGGCAGGTCGGTGGACACGGTGTTATCGTGAGCCACAAAGTAGCCGTTGGTATCTACTTTGAGTTGATCGGCAAAAACTTTGGTGTTGGGGGTATGGCCGATGGCAATGAATACGCCTTTCGTCGGAATGACGCGGAAGCCTTTACCAGCTTCTTCGACCTTGAGGCCATTCACTTTGCCGTCTTCGCCGCCGATCACCTCGACAGGGGAACAGTTCAAAGCGAGTTCGATTTTTTCATGATCCTTCACGCGGCGTACCATAATCTCGGAAGCGCGGAAACTATCACGACGATGGACGAGTGTCACCTTACTCGCAAAGCGCGTTAAAAAGAGTGCTTCTTCGCAGGCAGAGTCTCCGCCGCCGACGACAACAACTTCCATACCGCGATAAAAAGCACCGTCACACGTAGCACAGGTGGTAACACCTTTGCCGCCGTAGTATTTCATCTCGCCGGGAATGCCGAGCAATCGAGGCGAAGCACCGGTAGCGAGAATGACAGCTTTGGCTTCGTAAGTTTTTTCAGCACCTTGAAGTTTCTTCGTCGTGCCTTTGAGATCAACCGACTGGATAAGGTCGTATTCAAAGCGGGCACCAAAACGTTCGGCCTGGGCGCGCATGTTGCTAATCAGCTCATTACCATCAACTCCATGGGCGAAACCAGGGAAGTTCTCGACCTCGGACGTGGTGGTCAATTGACCCCCCGGTTGCCCGCCCTCAATCACAAGGGGACTTAGGTTTGCACGGGCAGCGTAGATAGCGGCGGTCAGGCCTGCACAGCCCGTACCAAGGATAATGACGTTTTCGGCCATACCGCATTGGTGGCAAGGTATGCCCCCAGCGCAAGGCGAGAGAATAAAAATGGCTCCCCTTCCGCCTTGCCCATCCCGCCCCCGTCCCGTTCATTGTTCAACCGACCCGCTCGATGCTCCTCGGATTCTTCAAACTCTTTGCCGGCAGCCATAACCGCCGCTTCCTTCGTCAGTGCACCCCTCTGGTTCGCCGGATCAACGTGCTTGAACAAGACTATCAGCGCCTGAGCGACGACCAGCTCCGGGCCAAAACAGCCGAGTTCAAGGCTCGTATCGCCAAAGGAGCTACGACCGACTCCCTGCTTCCTGAGGCATTCGCCGTGGTTAAAAACGCAGCCCGTCGACTCAAAGGATCCGAAATCACGGTCTGCGACCACACCCTCAGATGGGATATGGTGCATTTTGATGTTCAGCTGGTCGGCGGAATCGCCCTCCACCAGGGTAAGATTTCGGAGATGGCAACCGGTGAAGGCAAAACGCTGGTCGCCACCCTGCCCCTTTACTTGAACGCCCTCACGGGTCGCAACTGTCAGCTCGTCACCGTCAATGACTACCTTGCACGCCGTGACTCGGAATGGATGGGACACCTCTTCAAATGGTTAGGCCTAACCGTTGGTTGTATTCAAAACGCACAGAGTCCCACTGAGCGGCGTGCAGCTTATGCCTGCGACATCACTTACGGAACAGCTTCAGAACTCGGCTTTGATTACCTGCGCGACAATGGCATGGCACTCGCCGCTGAAGAACAAGTTCAACGCGAACACTTCTACTGTATCGTCGACGAAATCGACTCCATCCTCGTCGATGAAGCCCGCACACCGCTGATTATTTCAGGGCCCGTCGCCGAAGAACGCGAACCCGCTTTCCCGCGTCTCAAAGCGGACATTGCACGCCTTGTCGACTTACAGGTGAAACTTGTCGATCGTCTGATGGCAGAGGCTGAAGCCGAACTCGCTAAAGTGCCTGCGAGTAAAGATCCCAGCACCGATACCATTGAAAAGATTTGGTTAGCAGCACACGGCATGCCCCGTAATCGCGGCTTACTCCGTATCCTCGAAAATGGCCGCTGGCGTAAAGCGCTGGAACGTCATGAAGGTGTCTTAGCAAGCGAGTTAGAGAAAGACCGTCGGTACCACCTGAAAGAACGTCTCTACTTCTCCGTCAGCGAACGCCAACACGAAGCAGACCTTTCACAGCTTGGCCGTGACACCCTTCGTCCGAATGCTCCCGATGCATTCGTTCTCCCTGACCTCGCTTCCCTCTTTGTCGCCCTGGATCAAAACCGCACCCTCGACCAAGCCACGCGGGCAACACGTAAACAAGAAGCCGAAAATACGTACATACAGATCAGTGAGGATATCCACGCAATCAGTCAGTTGCTGCGCGCCTACACACTCTACGAATGCGACGTGCATTACGTGGTACAAGACAGCAAGGTACATATTGTCGACGAACATACGGGCCGCATTCTCCCTGGGCGCCGCTGGAGTGATGGGCTTCACCAAGCCGTCGAATGCAAAGAAGGCGTGCCACTTGAGCGCGAAAATAAGACCTACGCGACCATCACTATTCAAAATTACTTCCGACTTTATCAAAAGCTGTCCGGAATGACAGGTACGGCGGAGACAGAGGCGGCGGAATTCAATGACATCTATAACCTCACGGTTGTAACCATCCCGACCCACCGGCCTTGCATTCGCGTCGACGAAAACGACATTGTCTTCAAGACCCGCCGCGAGAAATTCGCTCATGCCATCAAGGTCATTCAAGAAGCTCACACCCGCGGACAACCCGTACTCGTCGGTACAGCCTCGGTTGAGTCTTCGGAGACCTTAAGTCGCATGCTCGAGGGTGCACGCATTCCCCACAAGGTTCTCAATGCGAAACAGCACGCATTGGAAGCAGAGATTGTCACTATGGCCGGCCAAAAGGGCGCCGTGACTATCGCAACGAATATGGCAGGCCGCGGTACTGACATTAAACTAGGCGAAGGTGTGCGCGATCTCGGTGGTCTCTTTGTCCTAGGTACCGAACGCCATGAATCCCGCCGTGTGGACCGCCAGTTACGTGGACGTTGCTCGCGCCAAGGCGACCCTGGACGTTCACGCTTCTTAGTATCGCTCGAAGACGACTTGATGCGTCTCTTCGCCAATGCGGGAACAATTTCTTCGCTCTTAGAAAAATCATTCAAAGAAGGCGACCCCCTGGAGCACCCCATGCTCAACTGGTCAATCACCACTGCACAAAAACGTGTGGAAGGTCAGAATTATTCCATTCGCAAACGCTTACTGCAATACGACGACGTTCTAAACCGTCAGCGCGAAGTCATTTACGCCGTACGCAATGGTGCCATCCGTGAAGCCAGCCCGCGTGAAGAACTTCTCGAACTCGTCGCCGAAGAAATTCGTGAACGCATCACGGCCGTATTCCCTGATCCCCGTGGGCCAGCGTATCGTGAAGCGGCAGAGGCATTTATCAGCTGGATGACAACCACCTTCCCAATTCGTCTCACAATCGACGAACTGATGAAGATGCCCGTCAATAAAGCGGCCGATGAAGTTCTCGCCCGCGTGCGCGAACTTCATGTCGCCCGCGAACAATACGAAGATAAAGCAGGCCTAGCTAACCTCGAACGCCAAGTCATCCTTCGCGCAGTGGACCGTAATTGGCAGGACCACCTCACTGAAATGGAAGACCTACGTCGGTCGGTCGGCCTGAGAGGTTACGCCCAGAAAGACCCGCTCAACGAGTATAAGACCGAAGCATTTAAAGCCTTCTCAAATATGATGGGCCGCCTGCGTGGCGACGCCTGCGCGGGTATGTTCCGTATGGCAACGTCGATGGAAGCCTTTGAAGAGACTATGCGCCGAGCACGCGGCGATGCCGTCGCCTCTGGACCAGAAACAGCTGCGGCACCTGCACCTGCGACAGCCCCGGCGCCTAAGCAAGTACCCTACCGCCGTGATTTACCCAAAGTCGGCCGGAATGCCCTCGTGCGCATTCGTAAAAACGGCGAGACCCAAGAACTTAAGTGGAAAAAAGCCGAAGGCCTTGTTCGCGATGAAGGCTGGCAACTTGAAACCATCATTTCTGAATAAGGCGTGATGGCTACTTGGCGACGCCACCTTCCTTGGCTCGCGCCCACCGCGTCGTCACTGTTGCTCTTTACCGCTTTCCTTCCCGGGCAATTCGCCTGGGCAGGTTTCACTTGGGCGATTCCTTTGGCGTTATGGTCGGCGACAGAACCTAGCTGGAAAACGTGGCGACGTGCCACAGGTCTCGCAGCACTCATCACTTGGTCGATAATCCTCATTTGGCTACGTCACGTTTACCCACCCCTCGGCTGGTTAGGCTGGATCATTGTTTCAAGCTACTGTGCGCTCTACCTGTTTACATGGTTGTTAGCCTTGCGCTGGATCTTCCCAACACTCGGTGGGCGCAACTGGGCGTACCGCCTGTTGGCAATCATGGGACTAGCAGGCCTTTGGATTGGTCTCGAGGCGCTGCGGGGCTGGGCACTCACAGGCTTCGGCTGGTTACCGCTCGCTGCCTCTCAAGTCAGTAACCCTGTGATGCTCTCGCTCTGCGAGGTCACCGGTCAGCTTGGCCTTTCAGGTGCCGTTATCCTTGGAAATCTAGCCGTGGCTCGCTGGATCCGCCGACAAATCGTCGAGCGTAGAGACGTATCAGGGCCTCAAAATATTCTGACGGGCTTAACGCCGGAAGTCTATCTGGGCTTTGCCCCTGTCGCTTTGGCATTCGCCATCCACGTCGAATTTCGACTGAGCCTAATCAATTCAATCGACACCACACACGACCTCCGAGTTGCTGCAGTGCAAACCGACGTTGACCCGAATGCTAAGTGGGATTCGCAACGTCTTTCTGAACAATTAGAATCGTTACGTGAACTGACGCGCGATGCGGGTCGCACCAAACCTGATTTCATTCTTTTGCCGGAAGCAGCCATCGCCGTCTTGCCGCTACGTCATCCTGGCTATCTCGCGACGCTCAGAGACTTAAGCCAAGAAACAGGCTGTCCGATTGTGCTCGGAGCGCTGGAAGAACGGAAAGAAGAGTATGCCAACGCCATTGCTGCAGTGGGTCCCGAAGGCGTCATCGGCCTACCCTACGCCAAACGCCATTTAGTGCCTTTTGGCGAATATGTGCCACTCGCAGACTGGCTGCCCCTGCGCAAAGTTGTGCCCATTTCCCGTGACTGCCTGCGTGGCATGAGCGCAACACCGATACTCCTTTCAACGCGCGCAGGAGATACCGTCATCCTCGGTCCGCTCGTATGCTACGAAGACGTCTTTCCGGAACTCGCCCGTGATCACGCATTGGCTGGGGCGGACGTGCTTGTGGTACTCACCAACGATGCTTGGTACGGCCGAGAACTCGGCGCATGGCAACACGCCGCACACAGCTCGCTACTGGCCGCAGCTACGCGCCTACCTGTCGTGCGTTGCGGGAATGCCGGTTGGAGCGGCAGCATGGATACGCTCGGACGCGGCACGCCCGTACTTCGTGAAGGCACCGTTTACTTTCAAGGCGGGTTCGAATTGCCGTCTGTCAGTTACAATACCCAACGCCGCGAAACGCCAACCTTCTGGGTCAGGCATGGCGACTGGATAACACCCCCTTCCATCGCTTTATTCGCTTTAGCGGTTCTGATGCGACGACGCCTTAAAATCAGTCCTGTATCGACCCAAACACCTTCTTAATTCACCGTAAAACAAAAGAGACGGAACTCTCGGCCTGTCTCGCTTACTTACAGAGATAACTATGCCCCGCAACCTTTTCACCTGCCTTCTGCTTGCACTGACCTCTCTGGTGAATGCTCAGCAACAAAAGTTGCTGAAGCCTGAAATTCAAATGCCAGAAGCGGGCTACGCAAATGTGCACATCATCATGCGTGAAATTCCCACGGTTAAAGTTAAGGTCAATGGCGTCGATTTAGTGTTCGGTGTCGACACCGGTTGCCAAGGGCTAGGGGTGTTGACGGAAGCGGCGGCCGCCAAGCTCAACCTCAAGCCAGAGATGACTTTGCCCACGATGGGTAATACTGGGAAAAGCGAAATTGATTACGTGCGCATTGATAAACTCGAAATGGGCGGCGGTACCTGGAGCAACTTCCATGTGGCGGTGCTCGCGCTTAAAGGAATGAAGTTTGATGGTCTCATCGGCGCAGACATTCTCTTTAAAGGACCTTTCTATATGGACCTAGCCAATCGCACGATGCTGATTGGTGCCGTGCCCGATACATCCGCTGCACATGAAGTCCCCTGTTTCAGTCGGGGCGGACATTGTAACGTTAATATCGTCGTCGATGGTCGTAAAGTTCCTGTGCTCATTGATTCAGGCGCTTCACGATCGTACCTGACATCCATGAAGTTTACTGGAAAAACCATCTTTCGTGGCTACGGAAGCGTGGCGACCGTACGTGGCGTCTCCTTTGTAAAACAAGAGGTCTGCTTAATTAAGTCCTTACGCCTCGGCAATATGCCGCTGAAAGGCATTACCTTCTACCGCGACGAAGAGCATAATATCTTGGGCGATGACTTTCTAATGGCGCAACCGATTGCCATCGATCGCGATAGTCGCCGTGTTTGGCTCTACCCTTCGGTTGGTAGCGACAAGGTAATAGCCACGACGAAACAATCTGACTTCAAGGGTAGCTCCGCCGCAGGTAAACCTGCGACGTCGCCCAAGCCTACAGAAACGCCAGCGCGCTGATTAGCGGCGTTTGCGCGAACGGCCGGAGGACTCTCCGCCTTCACTGCTTTCGCCACCTTCACCACCGCGCTCTTCTTCGTCGCCCCAGCGCATCGTTTCATCTTCGGAAAGTTTTTCGTCTGCCTCAGGGAGATCTTCGATCTCGTCTTCTGGGCGACGACGGGCGGGCTTGGCTTCATCATCCTCGTCGTCGACAGGCAATTCGTGACCTTCGGGCACAAAGTCCAAGATATCGGTGATTTCTTCGAGTGGATGAATGTCGCGAGCTTCAATCAGAGCTTGGTTACGAATGTCGCCAACATGCTCATCGATGTCTTCGTAGGTCAACTTCTGCTCGAGCTTAATGTTGTCGTTTAAGAACTTCACGCGCAGGCGCATGATGTGCTCGAGGAAATCTGCATAGGCACCCTTGTCGCCATCCTTCACGTTAGGCAGACCAAAGAGCATCTCTTCGGACTCAAGCAAGTGCTCAGCCACGCGCGCCAACTTGACGAGATCGTCCTTATCAACTGTTTGAATTTGAAACGGAATAAAGGCAGCTTCGATAATTTCGTTGGAAAGTCCGTACTCGCGGAGCGGGTCAAGCATGTCGAGAACCCACGTCATTTGACGCGGATCAAGAATGCCGAGGCCATCGGGCTCGTAGTGGCGAGGGTCGGATGTCTCTTTGACCCACCACAGGGCGGCTTTCTTGTCAAAACGGACGGTAGACCAATTCAGCTTGGACGACGAGGGAGGCATGCGGGTTTGGAAATGTCAGACCTACGCTGGCTGGCAATAGTTTTGAGAAACCCCCTCCTTCCGACTTCTCCTTAGCCAAAAGGCCACTCATGATGACCCCATGGGAATCCTTTACGAAAAAGTGGCAACTCGGGCGCTCTTCGCGATGAACCCTGAAGCAGCCCATACCCTAGCCCTTCGTGGAATGGCCCTACTTGGCTCTACAGGCCCACTTCGGGCCTGGCTCGAACGCTCAGTCACGCCTGCCGGGGCTAAGCCCATTAAGGTCGCTGGGCTGTCTTTTCCTAACTTCGTAGGGTTGGCCGCTGGATTTGATAAAGACGCTTTGGGCTGGAAAGGGGCCGCTGCACTGGGCTTTGGACACGTAGAAATAGGTACTGCCACATGGCATGCACAGCCTGGGAATGAAAAACCCCGTGTTTTCCGCTACCCAAGCCTTCGGGCTGTCGTTAATCGCTACGGTTTCCCCAACATAGGTTCGGAAGCTATTGCCCGCAGGATTGCCAGTGGACCAAAGCGCGGCAACCGGGTTGCCCCGTTGGGCATCAATATTGGTAAGTCCAAGATCGTCGATCCATCCGACCGCGAAGCCGTGGCCAACGATTACCTTGCCTCCTTCAAAGCCTTAGCCCCTCACGCTGACTACATTGCAATCAACATCAGCAGCCCAAACACACCCGGACTGCGCACACTCCAGGATCGCGGCCCACTCCTTTCGCTACTCTCGCAAATTCAGAAAGCGAATCGAGAACTCACCGAAGGATCGCGTCCACTATTCCTAAAGATTGCTCCCGACCTCAACCCGCGACAACTCGATGACATCCTCGCTGTCGTCGCTGAAACATCTTTTTCAGGAATCATTGCGAGCAATACCACCATTTCTCGCCCACACGGTACCGAGGCTTGCGAAGTTACTGGTGGCTTAAGTGGCGCCCCTCTTCTTCCACGTGCGCTAGAAGCCGTACGCTACCTTTGCAAAACATCCGACGGGCGCATACCTGTTATTGGCTGTGGAGGTATTCTCTCAGCTGCCGACGCGGGTCGCTTCATGGATGAAGGTGCAGCGCTGGTCCAAATTTACTCCGGCCTAGTTTTCCGCGGACCTGCTCTCGCCCGCGAAGTGGCTCAGGGACTGGCTTGGCGCCAGTTAACCTGGATTTAATCCGTACAAGAAAAGACCGCAGTCGATTGCTTAGCGCTTTAGCGGCACCGGCTTAATGCGCACAGGGATGTGTACTTCGCTGCGCTTTAAGAAGCCGGGAACGAACGGGCTATTCCAATAAACAGCATAGGGTTCACCAATGGCTTCGTATTCCAACTGGGTCTTAAGCCAGTCCTGAAGCTTCGTTAAATTATCTTGGTAAGATTTTTGGGTATAGCTTCCACGAATACCAATCGCCGCGACCGTACGCTCGGGCACCGACTGAATCGCTATTTCAGAAGTTTCCTTAAGATCGTCACGTTTCGCTGATTCGCTATCACAATAGAAGTACATCGCACCGGGCTCTACTTTTGCTTCAACCGGCGCAGTCATCGGAATTTTGTTACTTTGGATGTAGCGAAAGAGTTTACCAAACATTTGATTGTTTGAGCCGAAGTAACCTTCCGGAGTCGTCGCGACCATCAACCGAGCCGAAGGAAGCGTCTTGAATTCACAGACCTCTGCATCCGTCCGCGCGTAGGCTTCTTCGGTGCCACGCAAAAAAGAGGGGAGTAAAGCACACATAAATAAGACCGCTCTCATACACCGTAGTTACAACAGCTTGGGCATTTAGCAAACATCTATCTACTGACAGACGCTTGCATCCCACCCAGCTTAGGTATTCTCTAAATAGATGGATTCTCAAGGCGAACAACGCACCCTGCTCTCGCGAATTGGTCACAATTTTTTGACAGGCCTATTCTTGCTCCTGCCGATCGGGATCACCTTCGCGGTGCTCTTCTTCTTGATGGATTTAATTGGTCGGTATGTGCAGCCGCTGACACAAATGGCTGCAACCTGGGGCTTTCATAGCATTCAACAGCCTTTACCTGATTTTAACACAGGCATCTGGCATACCATCATCGTTGTGGTCTCCGCCATCGTCATGGCGATGGTCCTGACGGTTGTGGGTTTTATTTCGAAGCGGCTCTTTGGTCGAATTCTCAGTAAATGGTTTAGCCGGGTTGTTGAGCGCGTGCCCGGCCTAAGTTCATTATACGGATCCATCCGCCAAATGGTCGATGCGCTCAGCGGTCAAAACAAAGAAGTATTCCGCCGTGTGGTCTTGGTTGAATTTCCGCGAGAAGGTTGCTGGAGCATTGGTTTCGTCACCAACGAACAGCCTGAAATCTTTAATGAAGCGCTCGGGCGTAAAGTGGTTAATGTTTTTGTACCCAATGCGCCTGCACCGACAGCGGGCTTCATCTTACAAGTAGAACCACACCAGATCCGCGAGACTCAGCTGCGCGTATCTCAGGCAATCGGATTACTCGTCTCCTTTGGCGCCGTCATGCCAAAATCAGGGGAGAATAAAGACTGATTATGGGGTCAGGCGCATTGCGCTGCCTCGTCCTCGGCCGCGAGCCTTCGGGAGAATCTCACACCCTGCTCACATTGCTTGAGGCGGAAGAAGGCCTTGTACGCTGTCTCATACGGCCGAGTCGTCGTGCCGGCGTTGCCCAACCCGATATTTTTGATGAAGCGGAAGTCACCTTGGAGAAATCGAGCGGAGGTGCGAATCGCTTTGTGCGGGAGTACCGTGCACTCCAGCGCCTGCCGGGTTTAGGAAAAAGCCACGTTGCCCTCGAGCGGGCGAGTCGACTTGCGGGTATTATTCGTCGCAACCCACCGCCTCCCGAATCCGCGCCCGTTGCCTTCCAAATTACCCGCGAGACCTTACACGCCATGGCAGACCGTCCGCGCCCAGATGCAGCGTACGTCAAAGCTCTCTGGCTGTTATTAAAAGATGGCGGCTGGCCCGTTGAGGCAGATTGGCTTGGTCGACTCGGGAGTCGTCGCGAAATCGCTACAGGAGTTCTTTCGCAACCACTCGATACACAATCGGCCAGCACCGCAGACGTCCAAGATCTTGCACAAGATTTAGAACGGTGGGCAGTGGGTGAAGTCCATTACGTACTGCCCTGATGCGCATCGATACCAAGGCTTGGCGCATTGACCTGAGCGCTCAAAGTTTTGCAACGTTCCGACCAGGACCTGCCGCAGGCGCAAGTGTGCCTGCATGGCGCGCCGAAGCCGGCCGTCAGTGGCACGAAACGTTACGCCAACAAGCTGAATCGGCCAACGATGGCTGGCAGTTTGAAGTTGGGGTTGCCTGTGAATTAAAGTCATTGGGATGGACGTTAGCTATCGCAGGTCGTGCGGACCAATGGCGCGAAACACATGGCAACGTCTTTATTCGCGAAATTAAAACTGTCCTCGGCGGACTGCCTCGCGCGCCAGATAAATTACGGGAACGCTACCCACATCACTTTCTGCAGCTCGCAGTTTACTGTCATGCCGCTCGTATTCGACCCGAAGTAAAATCAGTTGTCGGTGAAGTTGTTTTTGTCGACCCAGCCGATGGCACCGTCCAAGCCGTTGCCCTCGATGAGATGGCTGAACAAGCCCTGCTGTCGCAGGCAGAAGCGATTGCAGCGCACGCCGAGAATCGTCGCGAATCACACGCACGTCTCCTCGCCCTGCCCGACCGATTGCCCTTTGCAGATCCCCGACCTGAGTGGCTAACAGCGGGCGAAGAACTTGAGTCGAGCACCGGGAACCCTCTGCGTCTTTTCGTCGCCCCAACTGGATTTGGGAAAACATCATCATCCCTTCGACATGGCCTCTCACTGCTACGCTCGGGGCGCGCCGGGAAATTAATGTATGTCACCGGCAAGGGAACCGGGCAACTTCAGGTCATTACGGAACTTCGCCGATTAGCTACCGCTAAAGAGTTACGCGCTGTGGTGTTACGTCCACGTAGTGAACACGAACTCGAAGGCATGCCGGATGACCCAACGGACATCCGGAGAAATTGGGCTAAAGCAGGGATTATACCCGCTAAACTTTTAGAACAGGGTGCAGACTTAGGACTCGTTCGACAACTCGGACGAATGGCAAAAGTTCCTCCCTGGCTTATCACCAAGGCAATGGTGGCAGAAGCCGATGTCGTCATCTGTGACTACAACTATCTCTTCTCACCTGCGCAGCGCCCCGCACTCGAACTGCTTCCTGGCTGGTTTGAAAGTGACCATGTGTTGATTGTCGACGAAGCACATAATTTGCCTGAGCGAGTGGCTGAATGTCTCTCGCTCAGCGCCAATGCGACGGCCGTTGAAGACGCCGCTAACGAACTCGCCTCAGCGCAGGCACCGCGCCAATGGATTGACGCCTTACTCGCTTGGTCCGCCTTCCTTCAGCGCCTACCCAAAGCGGATACGGTTGATCCCGATGATCGCTTAGAGGCTATTGGACATGCCGATCGATTCATCGTTCTCGCCGCTGAACACCCGCTCGATATCGACACGCTACCCGAAAGAGCTGCGCGCGTAGCCATGAATGCAGTGCTCTGGCAAGCACGCCTCGAATCCATGGATGCTGGTTGGTTGCTATGGTCACCCGAAGCCAGCACCTTGAACCTCGATTGCCTAACCGCTGCGAAAACCATCGGCGAACGTCTGCAGCAACAAGCGCACACACTTCTACTGACGGGCACACCGGGTCCACGCGGTGCACTCGCGGCTGATTGCGGACTCGAACCCGAAAATCTCGTTCGCATCGACGCACTCGCACCGTGGCGCCATGAGGCCTACCGCGTTGCCATCGATGGTCGTGTGGATACGCGCTACAAAACCCGCGAACAACACCACGCTAAGACGGCAGAAACATTAGCTCAACTCGCGGAGGCCGAAGGACCGGTTGCGGCATTTTTCCCTTCCTATAAATATGCCGAATCGGTTGCCGCTGTTTTAAAAGCGACAAACCCGCGGGCGCTCATTGCAACCCAGCCACGCGGATTACGTCCAGATGGTATGAGCCGCTTCCTCGATCAATCGCTTCAACCGGGATCAATTCTCTGTCTGATTGTCGGTGGAGCTCTCGGGGAAGGTATCGATTTGCTCGGTGGACGAATCGGGACTGCCGTCGTCATCGGACCAGCTCTTCCTGAGGTCAACGCCCTGCAAGAAGCGCGACGTAAGATGTTCGAGCAAGCGGGCGCGGAAGATCCGTTCGCCCTGGCTTACGTACGTCCAGGCATGCGCAAAGTTAATCAGGCGCTGGGACGTCTTGTCCGAGCCCCCGGACAAAGCGCACGCGTTCTCCTACACTGTCGAAGATTCGGCGCTGAAACTTACCGTGCCGCACTTTCCCCTGAATACGGCGACCCAGAAGTACTCGTTGATGACGAGTCCTTCCTAAGTTGGCTGCGGAGTTAAACGCGAAAGAAGCTTAGAGCTTAGTCACCACTTGGTCCGTCGGGAAACGTACCTTTTTCGCCTGAGCATAGGGATCGTCCGCGGCGCGGTAACCGACGGCACACGCTACGACTGTCTGATAGCCAGTTCCCTTAAAGCCAAGAATCTCGTCGTACTTCGCAGGATCAATGCCTTCGAGCGCACAGGTATCAATTTCGAGCACAGCGGCGACCGCCATGAGTTGTCCCAGAGCGATATAAAGCTGGCGGGCTGCCCACTCTTTTTGTCCGGCGGCATCTTTGCCCTTCACCACACCACCCAACATCATCTGACGGTAAGGCTCAATTTTGTCTGCAGGCGCACCACGAACCGAGCAAATAAGCTGCGTGAAACGATTCACGTCTGCTTCGGTAACCTCGGTACGATGTGTAAAGACGACTAAATGAGAGGCGTCGACAATCTGTGTCTGGTTCCAGGAGTGCGGTTGAAGCTTAGCACGAAGTGCAGGATTCTCGACGACCACAAATTTCCAGGGCTGAAGACCATAGGAAGAAGGTGTCAGGCAAAGCGACTGACGCAGCATTTCCCAAGTGGCATCCGGAATTTTTCGCGTGTCGAATTTCTTAGTAGCGTAACGCCAGTGCAGAGCTTGTGAAACAGAAGTGGTAGATGAGGACATAGGGAATGATAGGGTGTGAATGGCGACTGATGTCAAATTATGCGTTCGAAAGACTGCCAGCCCGCAGAACTAACTGGCGACTAGCAAGCCGTGCAAATTCTGAACTGTGGGTGACAAGAACCAACGCAGCTCCTTGTTCGCGCGAAATTGTCAGCAAAAGATTCATCATCTCAACGGCAGTGACTTCATCGAGGTTGCCGGTAGGCTCGTCAGCTAAAAGTAAAGCTGGGCGATTCATGAGTGCTCGTGCCAAGGCCACGCGTTGACATTCGCCCCCCGAAAGCGCTGAAGGCAAGTGACGGCTACGACTTGATAGCCCAACTAGTTTAATGAGTTCGAAGGCACGTGTACGCGCTTCCGCCAGAGGCATTCCGGCAATCTGCCCAGCCAGAGCCACGTTATCTTGTGCACCGAGTTCGGGCATTAACTGGTAATTCTGGAAGACGAATCCAATCTGTCTTGAACGTAAACTGGCTAACGCAGATGACCTGAGTTGATCGACGCGGCGTCCCATCCAGCTAAGTTCACCTTTATTCGGGGCATCCAATCCTCCCAGAACTTGTAGTAGCGTTGTCTTCCCGGCGCCAGATGCGCCGCGAATCGAAACTGATTCTCCGGCTTCGACTGTTAAATCAATACCACGAAGGATCTCCAAGAGTCCTGTCGCTGAGCGATAAGACTTCGTTAGACCTTTTGCTTGGAGGACAGGTTTAGACATCGCGCATAGCCTCCGTAGGACGGCGACGGGCAGCCCAAAGCGCAGGCACTAAGCCGGCAAAGGAAGTCGTCAGAAGGGTGAATACTGCTGCTGTCACAAAGTCAGCCGAATCATAATGCAGAGGCACCGCACTAAATTGGTACATCTGCCCAACCATGTCGCCGTCACCAAAGAGGGCATTAATGGTACTTAAGATAAGATCGCGGCCACCAAGAATAAGGAAGGTAAGGCCAAATCCAAAAAGTGTCCCGAGGAGTCCGATCAAGAATCCTTGGGTCGTGAAGACAGTTGTAATCGCTGCAGGGCGTGCACCCAAAGCTGCCAGTACACCGATTTCACGCGAGCGACGGATGACCGATGAGAAAAGCGTGCTGCCGATGGAGAACGAAGCAACGAGGGTGATGATGAACATCAAAAAGAAGAGCATCGTTTTTTCGAAACGAATAGCTTCGAGCAAATTACGCTTCTCTGCCTGCCAGGGAATGTAACGTCCAACCGGATTCTTGGCCTCAAGCCTCGCTGCAACGACTTCAGCATCGGCCGGGTTTTTAATCCGAATAATAATCCCGTGCGCACGGTCACCCAACGCCCAGAGCTCACTAAAACGACGCAGGGGTATCAACGCCGCGCGATCGTCAATCTCGGTAAAGCCGGTGCGCAGAGTAGCACAGACTTCCATTTCGGCAGGCAGAGGCGCACGGCCACGCTCAGCCTGTTCAGCTAACGAGGGCGACCAAAGATCAACCTTATCACCCACTCGGACCCGCAACTGTCGCGCCAAGCCAGCACCCAGAACGACACGACCGTCGTCCAAGCCCTCTAAAGTACCATCGGTCACATAACGACGGGCCGGCAGACTTTTATCTGTGGAAATAACCCCACGCACAAATGCGATGGATGAATAATCATTGGCGCGGACTAAAGCAGGACCCTCCGCATACGGCGTGGATGCAATCACTTCAGGGTCTTGGGCGACCGCTTCGGCAAGTTCTTCGGGACGCTCAAGAGGTGTGGCTGAGAAAACTCGAATGTCGCCATACGATTCACGGATACGCAGCCGATGCTCTTCTCCAAAACCATTCATCACTGTCTGCACCACCAATAAAGCAGCGACCCCTAGGCCAACACCGAGAATGGAGATACCCGCAAAAGCTGGAAATACTCTGCCGGGTGGGAAGAGTTGGCGGAGAGCAAGTTGAAGGGTCCAGTGCACTGTCGAGCTAACGTAAATTAGGCGGGAGTCTCCGGTCGCAATGTCGGGAAGAGAATCGTGTCACGAATATTGGCCGCGCCTGTTAGAAGAATAACGAGACGGTCAATGCCGACACCAAGTCCGCCTGCAGGCGGCATGCCGTGCTCCAGCGCGAGTAAGAAATCTTCGTCGATCTTTTGAGTCTCTGCGCCTGCTTGGATCTCCAACATCTTACGCTGCACATCCGGATCATTCTGCTCGGAGTAAGCAGGGGCAATTTCTTGTCCATTGATGCAGAGTTCGAAGACATCAATGGTAGTGGGGTCATCTGCTGTGATTTTAGCTAAAGGACAAAGCTCTTTTGGAATGTGCGTAACGAAGGTTGGCTGAATCAAACCTGGCTCAATCAGTTTACCGAAGACTTCGTTGGTAACTTCATGATCTTCCCAATCTTCGCGGGGCTCATCGAGGCCGAGCTTATGGCAGGCGGCAACCTTCTCGGCTTTAGTCCGCGAAAACCACTGTGGATCGCCAGTGCGCTCGAGAATTAAATCTTTGTAACGCACTTCGCGCCATTCACCACCCAGCTCAATGGTGCCGCCTTCAGCGCGCTCAATCGTGGTGGATCCAATAACTTCCCGACAGATATTCTGAATAAGGGAATGGATGAGCTCCATCATGCCGCGGTAATCCGTATAGGCCTGGTAGGCCTCGAGCATCGTGAACTCAGGGTTATGCTTCCGCGAGAGTCCTTCATTGCGGAACACGCGGCCAATTTCGAAGACGCGGTCAATGCCGCCCACCAAGCAGCGCTTCAAGTGCAACTCGAGCGCAATGCGGAGTGCGAAATCGCAATCGAGAGCATTAAAGTGAGTGATAAACGGACGGGCCGCAGCACCACCTGCGACACCATGCAAAGCGGGAGTTTCAACTTCTAAGAAGTTACGCGACCAGAGGAAACGTCGGATCGATTCAATGATGCGACTGCGCATGAGCAAACGGCGCCGCGAATCAGCATTCGAAATGAGATCTAAATAGCGCTGACGGTAGACTTGTTCAGGGTCCGCGAGTCCGTGGAATTTCTCGGGGGGTGGACGAAGTGCCTTGGAAACTAAACCATATTCAGCGGCACGTACCGTAACCTCACCGGTCTTCGTGCGAAAGAGTGCACCGCGGACGCCAACAAAGTCACCGAGGTCGACGAGCTTTTTGAAGTGGGCATCGTAACGGTCACCCAAGGCATCGCGCGTGAAGTAGCATTGGATAATGCCTGAGCGGTCGAGTAATTTGACGAAGCTGGCCTTACCCATGACACGGAGGGCAACAATGCGTCCGGCCACAGAAACCTCTGGACCTTCTTCAACCCCTTCGGGCATGAGTGTTGGGCAATCGGTGGCCACATGGGTCTGTGACCAATTCGAGCGGTAAGGGTCTTCACCACCCGCACGGAGCATGGCTAATTTCTCCTTACGCACTGCATGCAGGTCGTTGGAGATAGCATTTAGGTCGTGCGTAGGGTCACTCATAATCGCTCCTCTAAAGGGATAAGGCAGAGGGCGGGGGGTCAATGAATTAAGGGCAGACGGCGCAGGCAACGCCTGAAGCACGGCTCTATGCCTCCATCCCTTCCGCGTTTCTAGCCACCTTTCCGCGCCACACGATTTCGTCTTTCCCCTTTCTTCTTTACCCGCCAACCTCGCCCTCGCCGATGCAAGCCTACCTCGATCTTTTGAAACACGTCCGCCAACATGGCGAGCGTCGCGCAGATCGTACGGGCGTCGGCACCTTAGGAATCTTTGGCGCGCAACTTCGTTTCGATCTCGCAGCAGGCTTCCCGCTCGTGACGACAAAAAAAGTGCATGTGCGTTCGATTATCCAAGAGTTGATTTGGTTTCTCTCAGGTCGGACGGACAACCAATGGCTGAACGAACACCAAGTGACGATTTGGAATGAGTGGGCAACGGCCGAGCAGTGCGGTAAGTTTGGCCGCGAAGCCGGCGATCTCGGTCCTATCTATGGACATCAATGGCGCAACTTCGGCGCCACTCGTCAATCCGACGGAACCTACGCCAAAGACGGCGTGGATCAAATTCGTCGCTTGCTGAGTGATCTTAAAACCAAACCAGCTTCACGACGGCACCTCATCACTGGCTGGAATCCGCAAGAGGCCGATCAGGTAGCCCTGCCCCCTTGCCATACCCTCTTCCAATTTCACGTCTCCGGCGACGGCCGTCTCAGTTGCCAACTTTATCAGCGTAGTGCGGATCTTTTCTTAGGTGTACCCTTCAATATCGCCAGCTACGCCCTGCTCACGCACATGATTGCGCAAGTCTCAGGCCTAAAACCCGGACACTTCGTGCATACATTCGGCGATGCGCACGTTTACCTAAATCACATTGAGCAGGTTGATTTACAGTTAAGTCGAGAGACTCGAAAACTGCCTACGCTCCATCTCAATCCTGCCGTCACCAATCTCTTTGCATTCAAATTCGAAGATGTGACGATTGAAGGCTACGACCCACACCCTGGAATTAAAGCACCGGTGGCAATCTGACGATGGACATCGGCCGACCACTTATTGCCATCGCGGCTGTCGGACGTAACCGTGCCATAGGTAAAGGGAATAAACTCCCCTGGCATATTCCTGAAGACTTCGCTTTCTTCAAAGCAACAACCATGGGGCATGTCTTGGTGATGGGACGACTGACGTACGCATCGATTGGACGTCCCCTACCCGGTCGCACCACGGTGGTGCTTTCACGAACAGGGTTTACCGCACCGGGCGTCACCACGGTAACGGGTTGGGATGCACTGCGAAATGTTGAGCCTGATAAAACACTTTTTCTCGCAGGCGGCGCACAACTATATGCAGAAGGTCTCTCGGTTTGTAGCGAACTTTTGCTAACCCATGTGGACCAAGAACCTGAAGCGGACGCCTTCTTTCCTGATTGGTCTAAACTTTTTGACGACGGAGAAATATTGAAGACTGGCTCTGGCTTTACCATCAAGCGTCACCGGCGCTTGGCTGGACGCTAAATAGATAAGGGCCTGAGACAGGTTCGGGCCTCTTTAGGGTGGTTTTGCCTTTCCAATCGGAGGACCTCCCGCCTACGGTTCAGCATGCCGGACCCACTGTTTGTGTTCTTCGCAGCCCTAACGCTCGGCGCCGCAGGACTCCTTGTCTTGAGTCGCAATGCGGTGACTTCTGCCATGGGTATGATCCTCGCCCTTGTCGGTATCGCCGCAGAGTTTTTCTTACTCGATGCCTACTTCCTCGGGGTACTCCAAATCCTCGTCTACGCCGGTGCTGTCATGGTGCTCTTCCTCTTCATCATCATGCTGCTGAATACAGATAAGCCTGAGACGAAGTACCCTTGGATGAAAGCAGCTGGCGGTCTGGCCGTATTCCTTTTCCTTTCGGCCGGAGTCATCGCACTGATTTTACATTCGGGCGCGTTAGATAAAGTAGCTGGGCCAACACCACCCGAACTAAGCAACAATCCTGCGGAATTCTCCACCGCTGCTAAGGCTTTCGGCCGTCTTCTTTATACAAAATATATGCTGCCGCTACAAATGGCAGGACTTCTTCTGCTCCTCGCGCTCGTCGGCGTGGTTAACCTAAGCAAGGACGCTAAACCGAACGCCTAAAGCCTGCGAACATGGAACATACTACTCTCGCTCATCACCTGCTCCTGGCCGGCTTGCTCTTTGCCGCAGGTCTCACCGGCGTGATTATCCGCCGCAACCTACTCGTGGTTTATATGTGCCTCGAGTTGATGCTCGCAGCGGCGACCCTCGCTCTCGTGGCCTTCTCGCGTTTCAATAACACGATGGATGGAGCCGTTCTCGTCTTCTTTGTTATTACCGTCGCTGCTGCTGAAGTGGCTGTCGGCCTTGCCCTGATTGTCGCGCTCTACCGCCGCACGGGCACGGTGAGTTCCGACCAGCTTAACACCCTTTGCGACTGAACAAATGGAAAACAACTTATTGGATTGGATTTTATTTCTGCCACTCGCATCGGCGGCGATATGCGGATTAGTCTTCCGCCAGTCAGGATCCGTCGCTGGCGTTATCTCGATTGGTTCGGCAATTGTTAACTCTGTCCTCGCGCTATTTTTGCTAACAAATCTTAAAGCGGGCGACGCCATTACCTGGAGTCGTGAAATCTGCCGCTTCGGCGAGACTTCGCTAACAGTGGGTTACAGTGTCGATCAATATTCAGCCTTGATGCTCTTTGTCGTCACTTTCGTTGGCGCTTGGATTCACTTATTCTCCTGGGGTTACATGCGCGATGATGGTGCCCGTGGCCGCTACTTCGCCGGCCTTTCACTCTTCATGTTCTCCATCCTAGGCATCGTCTTAGCCAATGGATTGGTGATGACCTTTGTATTCTGGGAGCTCGTCGGTTTCTGCTCGTACATGTTGATTGCCCATTACTTCGACAAAGACTTTGCCGCAGCGGCATCGAAGAAAGCCTTTATCGTCAATCGTATCGGCGACCTCGGTTTCATTCTGGGTATCGCCGCCTGCCTCTCACTCTACGGCACAACGGACTTTGACGCACTCAAGGTTGCCGTCGCCGCCAAACCTGCACCTGCATTGGTCGGCTTCCTTCTCCTCGGCGGCTTCATCGGCAAGTCGGCCCAGTTCCCTCTACATGTATGGTTAACGGATGCGATGGCAGGACCCACTCCGGTCTCTGCACTTATCCACGCCGCAACCATGGTGGCTGCCGGTGTCTTCTTAATGGCGCGCATCTTCTTCGTGCTCCATCCCGACGTCCTCCAGCTCTGCCTTTGGTCGGGTGCCGCCATGGCCGCACTCGCCGGCCTTTGTGCACTTGCACAAACCGACATTAAGAAATCACTCGCCTACTCCACACTTGCTCACCTCGGCATCATGGGGGCAGCACTTGGCCTCGGACATCCCGAACTCGCCTTACTCCACATGGCGACGCACGCCTGCTTCAAAGCGACACTCTTCTTGGGTGCCGGTTCGATTATCCATGGATGTCATCACGAACAGGACATGCTTCGCATGGGCGGCCTCGCCAAGAAAATGCCGATTACTTTCGCCACCTTCCTCGTTGCCACGCTTTCCAATTGTGCCGTGCCCTTCCTTGCCGGTTGGTATTCCAAAGACGCCATCCTCGAAGCTGCGCACGAACATGGCGTACTCGTCTTTGCGCTACTCTCAATGGCCGCACTTGCCACCTGCCTCTATAGCGGCCGGATGATTCGATTGGTCTTTATGGGTGATGCACGTTCGGAGGCTTCAACGCATGCCCATGAATCGCCTTGGACGATGCTGTTGCCTCTCATTGTACTCGGTCTCGGCTACTCTGTCTTCGCAGGCAACTATATCGGCATACCTGCAGCCAGCGTCTCCGTTCTGCCCGCACCGATGCACTTCCACTTCGGTGCAGCTTCCATCGTTGGCTTAGGTTCACTCATCTTTGGTTTCTTCGGAGCCCTCTGGTTCTACGGACGCTCGAAAGGCGACGCCCTTCGCGATGCTTCACCCATGATCTACGGCGCCCTCGAACGGCGCTGGATGGATAACCTCTACGACGGGTACGTCGCCCGCGTGCAGCAGCCATTGATTGAGGCCCTAGCCTTCATCGACCTTGCACTCATCAATGGCATCGGCGGAAAAATCCTCGGAGCTGGCATCCCCGCAGGACTCGGAGCACTTTCGCGCCGACTCTTCCATACCGGCTCAGCACGCGTTAACGCTGCATGGTTTGCAATTGGCGCTCTGCTTATCGCCGCACTGCTTCTTGGCATCCTTTGATCATGTCGCCCCTTCTTCATTCTGCTCACTTGCTCGATGCAGCTGTCTTTAGCCCGCTGGTCGTAGGCACGCTCCTCCTTCTCTTTGGACGTCGCTTAAACTTAGGGACCCTTTCAATCGCAGCCAACCTCGCTGCCATCTCAGCATTACTGCAATTGGTGACACTCATTTTCATCGGACGGCTAGGTGGCAAATCGCCATTTGGCGGTTTTTTGTTAGAACCAATGGGCGCAGCTCTCTTCGGGATGACAGTCGTGGTCGGCGTTGCCGCTGTGCACCGCGCCATTCGACAACTACCCGGCGTCGAAAAGCCACATGCTTATCTCGGACTGATTCTCATTCTCTGGAGCGGTACCCTCGGTGCCTTTGCTTCGCCCCTGAGCACACCCGAAGGCGCTATCAAGGCCTACGTTTATCACGAATTCGCACTCATCCCAACGTTTGTCCTCACAGTTTTTTGGGGAGGCGAAGGACGTCGCATGGCCTCCATGCAAATGGCCATCTACTTAACGTTAGGTGCGATGGCTGGATTGGCAGGCCTACTCATTGCACTCAATAGCACAACGGCGTCGAGCTCCGCGACAGCGCTCATCTTGCTTGGCTTCGGAACGCTCGCT
>CAJBPJ010000009.1 GCA_903957465.1 uncultured Opitutia bacterium | reverse complement strand
GATAGGAATAAGCGATGAGAGGGGCCGGAAGGCCCCTTTTTCTTTAGTCGCGCTTTCTTCTTCCCGCTTCCCGCCTTTAAACTTTTTACTTTTTACCTCCCGCTTTCTACTCTGACGCATGTCCCCTATACAGACCTCTGCTGGCACTGTTCAGGTTCTCGCCCGTGAGGCCGCCTTCACGGAGCTGGCTAAGCGTATCAATGCCCTGCCAGGGAGTCGCCCAACCGTCGCCCTGAGTGGTGGTTCTACCCCGAAGGCCTTTTATGCGTGGGCAGTCGCTACAGGTGCGCTGAGTCCTGAGACCTTGGCACGCGTCGAGTGGCACGTCAGCGATGAGCGCTGTGTGCCGTTGGCTTCCGAGGAGTCTAACTTTGGGAATGCATCCCGCGGCATGTTAGATGCTTTGGGAGTCGCCGATAGTTTACGGAAGCCTTGGCCGATTGACCGGGCCCCGCAGGAAGCTGCGGACGTTTATGAAAAGTCGTGGCGTACACCTGCGCGCTCAAAACTCTATGATCTCTGTATCTTAGGTTTAGGGGATGATAGTCACATTGCTTCTCTTTGGCCGCAGTGTCCGCTGATAGCGAATGACCAGGGTAGATTTTTTATGGCGACCGAGTGGCCGGGTAGGGGATGGCGTTTGACGATTACTGCGACGGGTCTCGCGCAATGCGGTGAGGTTATCGTCTTGGTTGCCGGTGCGAATAAGGCGCCTGCTCTGAAAGCGGTCTGCTCTGATCCTTTAGACGTTCAGCGTCACCCTGGACAAGTCCTTCGAAAGATTGCCAGCCGCGTCACTTGGATTGCTGACGCAGACTCCGCGCGCTTACTTTGAGGCCTCGGCGGGTTTCGCGTCGGACTCGTCCTCTTCGTATGCCTTGGGGTCTGGGTTGGGTTGCTCGATGGCACGTGTCTCGTAAGTTCCAGGTTCACGACCATTAATGATAAAGAGAAGGGTTCGTTTGGTTGGGCTGAAGATCCCTTTAGAACTAAAGACAATGGATCGGCCAGCTTTGCTATCTGCTGCGAGGATGACTTCGACGACACTGCGTCGTGTCGCGACAAATGGGAGCGTAATGGATTCTCCGGGTGTTACTGAGAAAGGCTTACCGGCTATTTGGCCGACCAGTTGTTCATTCGTGAAATTGGTAAACCGTGTTCCGCCCCATTTGAGCGAAGATTCGTCGAGTGACATCATCCGCGTCTGGCAGGACAGTCCGTCTGTTGAAGGAAGAAGCAACATTAGCCACTCATGGCCACCCGCAGGCAAAGCTGCGGATGCGTAGGTTTTCCAAGACACCTTACTCGTTTTATCTCCTAGAACAGGTTCGATGCGATCGAGCAGAATCACCTCTTTATCGCTGGTAGCCTCGAAGCTATCAAGGATGCACATCGACAGGATGCGGACAGGGGCAGGCTTACCATCTTTGCCCTCAACGTAGAGTTGCTTGGTCTGTGACGGTGCGCGCCACCAAACAGGTTTAACCTTTATGCCGCCTGCTGCCTCAGCGCCATGGAGGGCGCTGCTTAAAAGTATGAGTAGTAGGAAAAAGTTTTTCATGGTCCGGGAGCAGTTATCCAGCGGAAGGAGACGACTGCGAATCGCCGTCCGAGTTGGCGATTGATGATGCTTAGGCGTGCGTTGCGCTGAAGGGTGTCGACGGTAGCACCGCGTCCAGATGCGGCGGTTGTGCGATAGCTAGCGTTTGGCTCATTGAGCTCTTCGGTGCTTGGCACAACCCACTCAGGGAGGCGTTGCACGGTGACTTCACACCAAGCTCTACCTGCGTTTGTCATTTCGCCATCGTCGCCATAGGCACGAATGACAAAAGTATCAGAGCGTGCAGAAAGCCCAGGTCCAAGTGCGGCAAGGATGTCCGCCTGGAGGAGTTGGTCGGGCCGTCCCAGTGGAATAGGGGTCTCAGCGGGTACGCCTGTGGGGGAAAGCGCAGCGGCTTGGGGAATGCGTGCGAGTGAGCTCGACCCAATTGTCGTTGTCGAGAGATTTGCGTTGATGGCTGGCGTTGTGACTGCATCGACTGCGGACTGGAGTGCGCCTTTCCTTCCATTGCGGTCGGTGGTTAATCTGCGATTCACAAAGTCCGCGAGGCTCATGAAGGGCCCTCTCGATCTTACTTCGACAACGATGGCTTCAGCCAATTTTGTCATCGTACTATCTGATTCAGCCAATGAACGGAAGGCGGCCCAGCGATTCGTATTCCCTGATTCGATGCTCTCACCCGCTGGCGGTTGCATTCTGGAGAAAGGGTAATTGGGTGTCGCGCTTGTGCCGTTGGCCAGTGCTTGAAACCCGCTTGCGAGTTGTGCTTTCCAGGCAGCGACAGAAGTCGAATTCACATTAAATGTACCTTCATGCATGATCTGCTTGGCGGTTTGTGTTGGGTCAACAAAGGCCGCCTTTAAGGCTGTATCTGTTGTTAGTTTCTTTGGGTAACGAGCCCAGCGCATACGGCGATTGGCTAGGACATCGGTTGCCCCAAGAAAGAGTGCGTCAACGGCTGCCGTTAATGTTGCGTAAGGTTGTGTGCTTCCGTCGTAAGTCTTTCCGGTCGCAGGATTTGTTCCCGTACGAAATTCTCTAGCTGTCCCAGCATTGAAGCCTGAGAAAAAGCAACGATCCCAAAGTCCTAGGTTAGCGGCATAGGCAATATCAACACGTTCGAGTGCGTTGGTTGTTGTCGGCCATGAAATGATTTTATCTAAGCCATCGAGCCAAGGCAGTGCATAGGAATTGCCAATAGCGTACCCTGGATCGATGTCTATCTGGCTTATATCAGCGTGTGAAAGTTGCGCGATAGAAAGTAATGGCCGTGTTGGCACCTGAAAGAGCACCGCTGGTGTTGTCGCAGTGGCAGGCTCAAAGGATTCTCCCCATGCTGATAGGTT
This sequence comes from uncultured Opitutia bacterium, assembly GCA_903957465.1. Classification (GTDB taxonomy): domain Bacteria; phylum Verrucomicrobiota; class Verrucomicrobiia; order Opitutales; family UBA953; genus UBA8828. Next base: position 462 of record CAJBPJ010000009.1, on the reverse strand, counting down.
GCGACTTTGCCCGGGCCACATTTGGAATTCCATCAGCGAAGGATCTCCTGAGATGGAGCGCATCTGGGCAGTCCAAGCAGGGGAGGTGTTCGCGCCATTGTCTAGGTTGCGAGGGTCGGCGTTTTGAGCACGCGGATTCATCGCCACGAGCGGCATTGGCAGACCATTGAATTCTTTAGCCGAACGTAAACGCATATCAGTGATAGCGAAAAAGTTTTTTCCAGGTAGTCGCTTGGTGCCGTCATCTACGGGGTAACGGTTGAAAGGTGCACTTTGTAATATGCCAGTCGTGGAGTCAGAAATAAGAGCACTGTTTGCCCGGAAGCTTACTTGTTGTAACAGGTGTTCGTCAGAGCAATCCGCGTAAGGATTGAGTGTGTTGTTTAGCCAGGTACGGTAACCTGGATCTCTTGCGCGCGTGACTGATACTGAGTTAGCGTAGCGACTTGTACGGAAAAGGTG
>CAJBPJ010000008.1 GCA_903957465.1 uncultured Opitutia bacterium | reverse complement strand
CGTTGCCAAGATGTCTGCCCGACAAAAGCTTTTCCAGCTCCGTACCAATTAGACGCCCGTCGTTGTTTAAGTTACCTAACGATTGAGCATAAGGGTCCCATCCCACTTGAATTTCGCGAGGCACTGGGCGATCGCGTCTTTGGCTGTGATGAATGTTTGACGGTGTGCCCGTGGAATCGTTGGGCTCAAGTTACCAAAGAGCAGCGCTTTGCCGCACGTGAAGTGCCACCTTTGCGAGAAACCTTAGGATGGGACCAGGCCGCTTTCGACGCTTGCTTCACAGGCACACCGATTAAGCGACTCGGCCTTGAGCGATGGTTGCGCAACGCACTGACTGTACTGGGTAATGTCGGCACAGCCATGGACCTTCCTGCGGTGAACAGACTGCTTGCACACCCTGATCCGATGGTCGCTGAACATGCTGCCTGGGCAGCTCCGCGAATTAAAGCTCGTTCAACGCGGAGCTGAGCGGCGACTCACCTTATTTATTTCGCACCCGAAGCTTGGGCCTTCAGTTGCACCATCGGTGTGCCAAGGACGGCTCGCACCGTAGCCCCACGTCTTCGGCATTTTCCAGTTGAGCTTCAGCTTAATTTCTTCGGCTGGCATCGGCTCGAGCATGAAATAAGGAATGATATCTTCTACCGTCCCCTTCGGGTATTTCTCGCCTTTCTGTTCAATCAAAAGTTCGGAAGAGAAGATACCGCCGTGCGATTCCGAAATAGCAATTTGGATAAAGTAGGCCTGGCCTTTCCGTAACTGAAGCCAGCTGCCTTTATAACGAGCGCCAAGGTGGCCGTATTCTTTGGGCTGACGCAGCTGCATCCCATCGGTCTTGTGCCCATCTTTAGGTAGCCAGCTTGTGCGGAAAGGGATGGCCGATCCATCACCCTGTCCAGGCCAGAAGGCAGACAATACGGTGGTACCATCGACAGCCACAGCCATCATATCATCGGCGAATCCTTGAAAGCGGTATTCGCCTGTTTCGGGGGGCGTGAACCATCCTTCATAATAAGCAAGCCAGCCCGGCGCCTGGATTTCTTTTTCGCAGTCGAACGCTTTGGTTGCCTCTTCCGCAGCCAGTGGGTGGATAAAGAGGTTAGAGGTATAGAGTTTCTTTTCTGCCTGACGGTACGACTTATCGAGCATGCCTTTGCCACCTCGCCAACCTCCATCAAGCTTACCAAATGCCTCTTTCATTTCTGCGATGCGTTGAGGGCGCGAAGACACGAGCGCTTTTCCATCAGGCGCGAACTTCAAATCATAAAGCGTGCCCTCCATGGCATTGTTGCGACGCATGCCTCCTCCAAAGATACCCACAAAATTTTTTGCATTACCGACGCCAGCACCCACGCCTGATCCAATCCCACCTCCCGAACCTCCACCAAAGCCCTTAGAGGAGCCCCCTTCGGTCATGCCGCTGATTAGCGAGTTGGCAGCCGTAGAGGGAATGTCCGGTAGGGCCAAGGTCGAGCTACTGGATTTCGAAGTAATCCGGGCGGAGGTTTTCGCCAAATTTTTGACGTTCTTCGGCTGCAGCTTATGTTCAAATGCTTTGGCTCTTTCCCCTGCGGCACCTCCGCCTGAGCCCGTTGCAAAAGTATCTGGATCAGTCTTCGCACTGTCCGTCCAGCTTGAGACTACCCACGCCCCAAAAAGAATCAGGAGGATAGCATGGATAACAATCGAGACGACAAGTCCCGGGCCGCCAATTTTCTGCCAAAAAGGCTGACGCCTTAGCAAAATTACACCTTGGTCAGCAGCGGGCTGCTCACCGATTTTATCCGTAAAGGGCGTGACCTCTTTGGCGTTATCCGGACTCGAGGGATTCACATTACAATTTTACTAGGGCAGACAGCATGTGGCGAGTCCTTATTGCCCCCTTGTATCCAGCCTCGCCTGTTCGCAAATTTCCACTTGGATTTAACTGTCATGACCGAACTGTCCTACGCCTACCTTTTCCAAGCTGCGTTTTTGGCAATCTCAGGCGTTTTGATTTTAACCAATGCAAATGTTCTCCGTGCCTTTCGACGCTCAACGGTAGCAGGTATACTTTTAGCAGGATCTGCGGTGGCATTGCTCGTATGGAATCTTCAGCACCTTTCGGAGCCAGACCTTGCAGGCTTCCCGCGCACGCCCGTAGTCGCCGTCTTTGCCGTCGCCGGTCTTGCAGCTTTTATTTGGATGCCAGACCTGATTGCTGTTCGCGGCCTTGGAGCGCTTATGCTCTTCTTTGCTCGCGGATGTTTAGACGCTGGATGGATGCAACTCCCCGATAGCTTGCTGTGCGCTTCTATCAGTTACGCTGTTTTAGCTATTCCTGGCCTTTGGTGGGCTGCGAGTCCCGGCGCGTTTGGGGTGCATATAGATATGATTTTAGCCACACCTGTGCGCCGCCGAGTCGCCGGAGGCTTCTTATGCTTGCTGGCATTTGCCGCCGCGACCTCAGCCTGGAGGCTGTCTCTGGTTGCATGAAGCGCGGCATGCTCATTTTAGTTTCTGGGCCGGCAGGTAGCGGCAAGACCACGTTGTGCGATCGCCTGACAGACGCACACCCTGAAGCTATCCGCCGTATTGTAACGTGCACCACGCGCACTCCGCGTGCGAATGAGCGCACGGGCATCGATTACCACTTTTTTTCGAGGGCAAATTTTGAAGACCAAATTGCCGAAGGTGTTTTTCTAGAACACGCCGAGGTGCACGGAAAACTTTACGGAACGCGCGCCGCCGATGTTATTGCCCATCTCGACGCAGGTAAAGATGCGCTCGTGAATCTCGACGTTCAAGGCGCGGCAACCATCCGCTCAAAGGCGAATGCAGACAAACAGCTCGCAGGCTCCCTGCTCACTATTTTCGTGAGAGTAACCGACCCAATCGAGTTACGCCGCCGACTCTCCGGTAGAGGGACAGATGCGGCTGACGAAATTGAACGTCGTATGAGTGTAGCTACCGAAGAGCTACGTCACGCCGGCGAATATGACCACGTGATTGATAGTGCCGATCGCCAGGCCGACTTTAATCAACTCAACGCCATCTATCTGGCGGCACGCCAAGCCCGTCAATGACCATGGATAACCATGCCATTGCGGAGACGCTCGAGGAGATTGCGACGCTGCTCGAACTTTCGGGAGAGAATCCCTTTAAAGTGCGAGCCTATGCAAATGGCGCACGTGCCTTAGAGACCTTAACCGAAGACCTCGACACGCTCATTGCTCAAGGAAAGCTGAAGGGGCATCAAGGCATAGGGCAGGGTCTTGCAGATGCGATTACCCAACTACGCAAAGAAGGTAAGCTGGCTTTTCTTGAGGAGTTGCGGGCAAGTTTGCCGCCCGGCCTGATGGAAATCTTAAAAATCCCTGGCCTCGGTCCAAAAAAGGTGCGAGCGCTCTGGCAGTTGCTTGAGATTACCGATCTTGCGGCATTACAACTGGCTTGCGCCGATGGACGCGTCGCCGAGCTCAAAGGATTCGGCTCGAAGACACAGGATAACATTCTTGCGGGCATTCGTAACCGCGAGGCCTATGGCCGCCGTCATCTCTGGCTCGGCGTGCAATCGATTGTTGGCGGCATTCTCACCGGGTTGCGCGCGCTGCCCGACGTCGAGCGCGCAGAGGCTGCCGGATCTTTCCGTCGCGCCCGCGAGACAGTGGGGGACCTCGACTTCATCGTGGCCTCAGAGAATCCTAAGCCAATTATGGACTGGTTTGTTGCCCAGTCTGGCGTGCAGGAGGTCACCGCCCACGGTGAGACCAAGTCAAGTGTGCGGCTTGCCGATGGCCTCCAGGCGGATCTGCGCGTAGTGCCCGCCGAACAGTTCTTCTTCGCGCTTCACCACTTTACTGGCTCCAAGGATCACAACGTCGCTATGCGTCAGCGTGCGCTCAGTCGCGGATTGAGTATGAGCGAGTGGGGTCTGACACCTAAAGATCCCAAGGCCAAGGTGCCAGCTGCGGCGAGCGAGGAGGACGTCTTCCGTGCACTCGGACTTGATTGGATTCCGCCTGAGTTGCGTGAGGGTCAGGGTGAGATTGAGGCCGCTGAGTCAGGTAAGTTGCCGCGCCTCGTGCGCTACGAGGACATTCGAGGCTGCTTCCATAATCACACCACTGCGTCTGACGGCCGTGCCACTCTCGAGCAGATGACCGCAGCTGCCGAAGCGGAGGGGTGGGAATATTTTAGTATCGCTGACCACTCACGTTCGAGTGCCTACGCCAACGGTCTCGATGAGGCGCGCCTGCTCGCGCAGATCGATGAGATCGCCAAGCTCAACGCCTCGGGTCGGTTCAAGGTCCGCGTGCTCAGTGGCAGTGAGGTCGACATCCTTAAGGACGGCTCTCTCGATTTCGATGATGCTTTACTCGCTAAGCTCGACGTCGTCGTAGCCTCGGTGCATGCCGCCATGACGCTCGATGAAGACGCGATGACCGCGCGTATCATTCGCGCCCTCGAGCACCCACGGGTGCATATTCTTGGTCATCTCACCGGGCGCCTACTGCTCGAGCGCGAACCTTACCGCGTCAATATTGCCAAAATCGTCGATTGTGCCGCCGCCAACGGTAAGTGCATCGAACTCAATACCAACCCACGTCGCCTCGATATGGATTGGTCACATTGGCGCCGTGCGGCAGAGAAGGGCGTACTCTGCGCCATCAACCCTGATGCGCACCGCACAGAACAGTTTGTCTTCGTGCGAGCTGGTACCTTCCAAGCCCGCAAAGGCTGGCTAACCGCAGACCAAGTGCTTAACACTAAGCCGCTCGCTGAGCTCCAGCGCTGGCTGCGTCGCTGAGCCTTGCCCCCGTCGCCTATTCCCCGCACGCTCTTCCCATGCTTCACGACAAGCGCCGCCTCCTCCTCATCGCTGGACCCTGCTCGCTCGAGTCCGAGTCAAATGTGCGTACTGTTGCCAAAGAGTTGCGTGCTCTCGCGGATCGCGAGCCCGATTTAAATATTATTTTTAAGGGATCATACGACAAAGCCAATCGCACATCCTTAACCGGAGACCGCGGGCCTGGCATGGAGGCGGGTCTTGAGCTTCTAGCCCTCGCGAAAAAAGATTATGGCTTTGCGACCCTAACGGATATCCACGGCCCAGAGCACTGCGCGCCGGTCGCCAAAGTTGCAGATGTTTTACAGATCCCTGCTTTTATGTGTCGGCAGACAGATCTTTTAGTCGCCGCTGCGAAAACAGGTAGGGTCGTCAATGTAAAGAAAGGACAATTCCTTTCGCCATTCGAGATGCGCTTTGTGGTCGATAAACTTTCTGGTGCGGGTGCTAAAGAAATTTGGCAAACCGATCGCGGGACAACTTTTGGCTACCAGAACCTCGTCGTCGATATGCGTGCGTTCCCGATTATGGCTAGCAATGGCTGGCCAACGATTATGGACGCGACCCATGCGGTCCAACTACCTGGCGCCGCCGGTGGTTCTTCGGGTGGCCAAAGAGAATACGTTCCTGTGTTAGCACGTGCAGCTTTAGCGGCAGGCGCAGATGGATTGTTTATGGAAACGCACCCAGATCCTACGAAAGCAATTTCGGATGGCCCTAGCCAAGTTCCCTTGGATCAATTTGCCGAACTCGTGCGAAGCTGTTTACGCGTCTGGCGCTCCGTGCGCGGTTAAGCCCAAAGCCCACCGAGTTTTTCCGTATCAATTTTCCCACGAGCATCAAAAGGAAGCTCGTCGACAAATAGGTAGCGACGTGGACGCGCAGCCGGCTCAAGTTTTTCCGCTGCCTGCCGAAGGGCAGTTTCGAGCGATGCTGGAGCGATAACTGTTGCGACCAAAAGGCGCCCCCAAGTCTCATCGGGTAGACCAAATACATAAGCAGCTTTGGCTAGACCTGGCGCAGTCAGAACAGCTTCGACTCGGGCTGGGTCGACTTTTTCGCCGCCCGTTGAGAGGATGCGATCGGCGCGGCCAGTTACACGTACGGTGCCGGCCGAGTCGACATCTCCTAGGTCGCCCGTGTCGTACGGGGAGGAAAATGGCGACGCAGGCCAGTAGCCGTGACAAAGACTCGGCGCTTGGACAAAAATACGTCCATTGTGGATTTCGAGACGGACGCCTGGCAGCGAATGGCCACGGGGAGTGTCTTCGGTCCAAAGTTTTTCAGGCGGACACACGGCTATCGCTGCTGCCGTTTCAGTCATACCGTAACTGAGCGCAACGGGTAACCGAAGCTTGCGAATGTGCGCAAGCAGCGAGGGCGGCACGGATGATCCACCGAGGAGCACAAAGTCGAATTGCTTTAACCAGAGTTCGCCCTGCGCGTGAGTTAGAAGACGGGAGAGCTGGGCAGGCACCAGTGAGGCAACGCGCGTACCGTCTGCTGGTAGTTTTACTTCGGGAAGCGTGTCGGTGGCTTTGAAGCGTCCATCGAGCACTTGATAACTGCCACCCGTTTCCTTGGCGCGAATAGCGGGCATGAGTCCGCTGACGTGCCACGGTGGTGTGAGGACGACACAGTGTAGTTTTGCAGGTAGCTTACGTTCGACGAGGAAGTCCCGCAGCGCGTGCGCTGCCGCTTGCAGAGTTTTTTGGTCGTGAATCGCAAATTTGATACGTCCACCGGTACCACCTGTCGGGATCATGATTCGCCCACGCCATGCATGAGGCCAATCGCAAGGCGACAGCCCTTCAGCGCGAGCGTTGCCACCGACAGTTTCTGTGCCATGCGGAATTTGTCGACACGCCTCAGCCAAGTCCGCTTCCGACCAATGAGGGTTGCCGAGAAAAACGGGTACCGACCCAGCGAGCGCCGTCAGCGCAGCTTCCAGATGGGCAGCGTAGTCGGCATGTAAAATAAAACGTCCAGAGTTCATGCGACCTCCTCCCAGAACCTTTCCCAATCATAATCTGCCAATCCGCGTGCGACGGGTCCAGGTGCGTGACGCTCACGGCCATCAGGCTCGAACCAGCCAAGCGTATCAAACCCTGTGGTTTGCTCGGGTTGGAGTTCAGCGGCCAGAGCCAGCGCAGCTTGTCGTCCGATGGCAGTTTCAAAGCACGAAGAAAAAATAAATTTAGCAGGAGAATTTTTAGACCATCTACGGAAGGACTCCCAGTTGCTAACAAGACTTGGCTTCACAACGATAATACCCGGCCAACGGGTATCGTCTCGCGGACTCGTGAAGGACTCATCAAGGGCAATCTTTTCCGGCCCAAGCGAAGTATACCCTGCGTGATCAATCGGTAGCGGTTGCTCGATGTACTCAATTCGAGGCTCACTGCGTGCGAACTCTGTCCACGCTCGTGCAGGTACAAGCGTTAGCAAGCCGTTGGCATCAAGGCGCAGGGTCGTTGCCTGCGGTGTGGCCGCGAGAATTGCGCGAATAGATCCTTCGGTTGTCGCTGGGCCAATCTTTAATTTTAAAACCGAGAATCCTTGAGCAACGCGTGCGACAGCTTCATCGGGAGATGCATCTTCTCTGAGAAGTGCGGCGCAATTTACACCGCCAGCAAACTTTTTAATTTCGCTCCACCGGGTGAGCATTGAAAGTGCTGACGCAAGACAGGGCAGGTTGGCCTCATCTTTTTGAACTACACGGTGGAGTTGCTCTAAGTTTCCTTGGGCAGCACGAACTATCCGCTCTGCGTCATCGACCGATTCGGTTTTGAAGCCAGGCCATGGGGCAACTTCTCCGTACCCGATGGCGCCGCTAGCATCTTCCCCCCTGATGAGTAGACGGTCAACGGACTCAACCAAGCCGATGCCCGTTCGTAAGGGCGTTCGAAAACGCCGCCGAATACGGCGAAAGTCGAGGCGGCTGGTGCCCATAGGGCCATAATCTCGCTCATTCTGGGGCTTCGTGCAAGTTCTGGCCCTTATCTCCTTGCCGAGGTATGGGGGGCTCCCTAACACCCATTGGGGAAACACGAATCACATGGCTGTTTCCCCTAAGAAGTCCTCAAGCAACGTCGATAGTCAGTTCTACCTGCCGGCGAAGTCTTTCTTTGAGTCCCATGCGGGGTATGGACTGACCTACGACGACATCTCGTTAGCTACCCTTCATTCGGACGTTCTGCCGCGTCAAACGCGTCTCGACACGTCGCTGTCAGACCAAATTTCGTTATCCTTGCCGATTATCTCGTCCGATATGGATACGGTAACGGAGCACCAAATGGCCATCGCCATGGCGCTCAATGGCGGGCTGGGATTGTTGCACTATAATATGTCCGAAGCGGACCAGCTTCGCGAAGTCCAACGCGTCAAAAATCATATTCACGGGATGATTGCTGATCCCGCAACCGTCGTTGCAGATGCAACGATTGGCGATGTGCTTGCGCGCATCGAGCGCGACGGTCTCTCCTTCAGCACATTTCCTGTCGTTGATAAAGACGGTCGCTTACTCGGGTTGCTGCCAGGCAACGCTGTCAAAGATCGCCACCGCATGCGCACGGTCCATGCCGCAATGATCCCTGTCGAAAAAGTTCTCGCCGTTTCCGAAAAAGATTTAGGCAAAGATCCGATTGCGACGGCCGACCGTATTTTCTCTGAGCGTGTCGGTCTCAATAAACTTTTAGTGGTGGACCCTAAGGGACGTCTACGCGGCCTCTTCACGCTTTCAGATATTGAGCGCATCTCGGATGAGTCGCGTGCAAATTTACGCCCTACGCGTGATGCTAATTTCCGTTTACGTGTCGGTGTTGCCGTTGCGGTACCTCGCGATAGCGAAGGTGCTCTTGATCGCGAACGCCTGATTAATCACGTCGGCTCATTGCTCGACGCCGGTCTTGATGCCTGTGCAGTTTCGACTGCTCACGGATTCTCGAAAGGTGTTGGCGATGCCGTTCGCGCCTTACGAAAGGCCTTCCCTAAGCTGACACTGATTGCCGGTAACGTAACCAGCGGAGACGGTGTTGAGTTCTTAGCCGATGCGGGTGCTAACTCGATTAAGATTGGCCAAGGACCAGGTTCTATTTGCACAACGCGCATCGTTGCGGGCGTGGGCATTCCCCAACTCACCGCACTCTATGTTTCTTCGGTCGCTGCACGTAAGCGCGGTGTCCGCATTATTGCAGACGGCGGAATTACCAAGAGCGGTGATGTCGTCAAAGCACTCACGCTGGCAGATGCGGTCATTCTCGGCGGCATGTTGGCAGGGTGTCGCGAAGCTCCTGGAAAGATTTTAGAGATTAACGGCAAAACATATAAAGAATATCGCGGCATGGGTTCGCTCGAGGCTATGCGAAAGGGATCTGCCTCGCGTTATGGCCACGAGAAATCTGGTAAATTTACCAAAGTCGCACCGGAAGGCATTGAGGCCCTTAAAGAAGTCTCCGGTACGGTTGATAAAGTCCTTGGTACGTTATCGGGCGGTGTCCAAAGCGGCTTAGGCTATCTGGGCGCCCGCGACTTAGCTGAACACCGCGAGCGCGCAAGGTTTGTCCGCGTTTCACCTGCGGGTCTTCGCGAGTCTGCCCCGCACGATGTCATCGAAATTAAAGCCGGAAGTTAATTTTACATGCTCTCGCTTTTACGATCATTCCTGCAGATTGCCCTTGGCTTCGCCTTAGGGTTTTTTGTCGCGGCATATTATTTACCGGAAGTACGTTCGGGTCGCGAGCAGGGCCCAACGACTGTTTCCAAGGGGCCGTCGACAGTGTCACCAAAGACCGTGGCAGGAACAAAGTCTCAGAGCTCCTCTGAATCGACTAACCTTTTTGGGAAATCGACCGGTGGAACCAGTACATCCTCCGGAAGCTCAAATACGACCAAGCCTACCCCAGCACCCGCGAGTGGTGAGAGGGAAACTCCTGTCGCAGAGGTAGCGCAACCAAAGCCCACGACACCCGTTGCCCCTGTTGTCGACGCATCCGTAGCGGTCGATGAGCCGGTAGACTTCCGTGAACTTTGCATCAAGCCAGCTGCCTGGCCGCCTTCAATCACCTTGAATAAAGAAGTGAACGCAGAAGTGATGGAGGGCGAAGAGGTGATTGCAGAAATTCCTCTTTCCGCCGGCGAGCGTGTACAGGTCAGTAAGGTTTTTGGAGATGGCACGGTCGAGGTTCGAGCCAAAGGCGCTAAATTTGTTTTGAATGCAGCGGATACAGATCTTGCTGCACAAGCGCGCGTCCGGCTTGCAGAAATTTCAGGCCGCGTACGTGCGCCGACACCTACTGAGAGGCCAGAAGTTAAACCTGAACCGAGGGTTGAAACTAAACCTGTAGAGAAGCCAGTGGCGACGGAACCTTCGAAGGGCGCAGGCGACGATATTGATCGTAAGATGAAATCTCTCTTCGGCACTCCGCAAAAGCGCTAACTGTGACCTGTCGGATTGTTTCGTGGAACGTGAATGGTGTGCGGTCTGCTCACGGTAAAGGCCTGCCTGAATTTATTCGGTCAAGCACCCCCGACGTTCTTTGTCTGCAAGAGACAAAATGCGAGACCGCAAAAGCGCAGGCTATCGATTTAGGTTTTGCGCACACAGCATGGCATGAGGCTGAAAAAAAGGGCTATTCAGGCACCGCAATTTTATCGCGCGTCGCTCCGATAGCCGTTCGTGCAGATTTTCCGGGCGAACATCCGCGCGAGGGACGGGTGCTCACGGCAGAGTTCAAAGAACTTTATTTAGTGAACGCTTATGTGCCCAACTCTCAACGTGAGTTAACGCGCTTAAGCTATCGACTTGGATGGGATGAAGATTTTCGTGCGTACCTCGCACAGCTCGAAAAAAATAAGCCTGTACTTGTTTGTGGTGATTTTAACTGCGCACATGAGCCGATTGATTTAGCGAATCCTCAAGCCAATCGTCAGAACGCAGGCTTTACAGATGAAGAGCGGGAATCATTCGGAAAGCTTTTGGGCGAAAACGGATTCACGGATACTTTTCGCGCCCAGCATCCCGGATTAGAAAAACAGTATAGCTGGTGGACTTACCGAATGGGTGCACGGCAGCGCAACATTGGCTGGCGACTCGACTATTTTTTAGCGTCCCGCGGCCTGAAGGGCGCATGGGATCAGGCCAAGATACACCCAGAGATAACGGGTTCAGATCACTGCCCCGTATCGGTGCGCATAAGTGCGGCTCTTTGAGCCATAAGAAGGCCAACCACTTAGGGCTTTTTGGAGGCAGGCATTGACAGCGCGAGGTGATAGGCGTACTTTGAGAATGAATCTCAATAGGACGTGGTATCCCTTAGCAAACTACTGCCGGGCCAGTTTGGCAAAGTAGTCTCGCTCAATGCTGAGCGGGCGGTGGACCAACGTCTAATGGCATTAGGCCTGCTGCCAGGGATGGTGGTGAAAGTTGTCCGTCGCGCACCACTCGGAGACCCCATTGCCCTCTCATTTGGCGGCATCGAGATCTGCCTGCGCGACATTGAAGCGCGTGACATCTTGATTGATATCGCCGCTGACTGCCCCGTGCCCCGGCCCCGGAAAAAGCTATGAGCGAAGTCGGACAAGCACGTGTTGTTCTGGTTGGAAATCCCAACACAGGAAAATCAACGCTCTTTAATGCGCTCACGGGTCTGCGTCAGCGTGTCGGAAATTATCCAGGTGTTACCGTTGCACGGAAATCTGGAATATGTGAATTAGCGGACGGACAAAAAGTCGAACTGGTTGATTTGCCCGGATTGTATTCTTTGGCTGCCGTTTCGCCTGATGAGCGTGTGGTCGTCGATGCTTTGCTGGGTCGGGTAAAAAATGAACGTGCGCCTGATGTGGTGGTCGTTGTTTGCGACGCGACAAATCTTCTCCGCAATCTTTTCCTCGCAGCTCAGATTGCCGAGTTAGGTTTGCCCATGGTTATTGCGGTTAACCAGATGGATGCAGCCAAAACTCGCGGAATTGAAATTGATGGCCCGCTACTTTCTTACCG
>CAJBPJ010000007.1 GCA_903957465.1 uncultured Opitutia bacterium | reverse complement strand
GGGCGTACAGGTCGAGGAATCCATGGATGGTTTTCGCATCAGTGTCACGACGCGTAGTGCCTTGGCTTGGTTCCTCGTTCCCTTCATGTGTATCTGGAGTGGTGGCTCGCTCGGTGGCATCTACGGCACCCAGATTTACAAGGGCGAGTTTAGTCTCTCTCTGTCGCTCTTCGGCATTCCTTTCTTACTCGGCACGCTGCTCTTTGGATCTATCGCGATGATGGCGCTCTGTGGTAAATTTATTTTGGAGGTGCGTGGAGACGAACTACGGCATCGGGTCGGTTTCCTTGGGCTTTACTGGACGCGCCGTCGTCGGTGGTTAGATTACGATCACGCGGAGATTACCGAATCAACTTCACGCTCTCGGCGTGGTAGTTACCAAATTCAGCACCAGGTATTACTGAAAGGTAAGGAGCAAGAATATGAATGCGGTTCGGGTGTTAGTCGTGAGCGGCTCGCTTGGGTAGCTAAATACCTTAACGGCCGCATTGCTCGCGGACTTTAAACTAAAAAACCTCTTCAGGCTAAATCGATATGCTGGCACTTTCTTCGTCTCTAGACTGCCAGCTCAAGTGAGCCGAGAGGTGCTTTTAGCGGTTAATAAAATCTGACCCTGGGTGGTACCAAATTAAGTTTCACCCATGTTCGTAAGGATTTGACGACAAAGGAGGGCGGCAAAGACACACCGCTAGAGCCAATCAAAGAGCCTCGTCGGCAACCACACTAAGAATCCACCTTGCCGTGGGGCGGGGTGATTCGGCAATCTTACACCCATGCTCGACCCAAAGTTAATCCGCGAACAAATCGACACCGTCCGCAAGGGCGTTGCTCGGAAGAAATTCACGGTCGACCTCGATGCGGTCTTGGCCGCCGATGAACGTCGCCGGCATGCTGTCACTGAGTTTGAGTCCGCACGGTCAGCGCAGAATGGTGCCAATCAAGAAATGGCGAAGTTGCCCAAAGGCTCGCCGGAGTTCCAAGCTAAGTTGGCTGAGATGAAAGCGCTTTCGGCAAAAGTTAAAGAACTCGAGAAGTCTGTGGCTGATGCAGACGAAGCATGGCGCACCGCCTGTCTTTCTGTCCCTAACATTCCTGATGTGAGCGTTCCTGATGGACGTGCGGAGACGGATAACGTTGTCGCATCCACATGGGGCGATCCTGCGAAATTGGTTTCACCTGCGGCTAAAGCACACTGGGACATTGCTTGGTTTTCGAAAGCGGTCGACTTTGAGCGCGGCGTAAAAGTTACAGGCGCAGGTTTCCCTTTTTACGTCGGTGATATGGCACGTCTGGTGCGCTCACTCATCCAGTTTTGTTTACAGGAAGCGGGTCAGGCTGGTTACGAAGAGGTCCATGCGCCATTGCTGGTGAATACAGCGAGCGCCACTGCCACCGGTCAGTTGCCCGATAAAGAGGGGCAAATGTATCACGCGCAGACCGATGATCTTTATATGATCCCGACGGCTGAAGTGCCTGTCACTAATTTCTTCCGCGATGAAATTTTACCATTGGATGCGCTTCCAGTTAAGCGCGTGGGCTACACTCCGTGCTTCCGTCGTGAAGCGGGTAGTTGGGGTGCGCATGTACGCGGGCTGAATCGTTTGCATCAGTTTGATAAAGTTGAGCTCGTGAAATGGGTTCACCCAGAGACATCTCTGGCTGAATTGGAGTCATTACGCATGGACGCTGAACGTCTCTTGCAAAAACTTAATCTTCCTTACCGCGTGCTCAGTATCTGTGCTG
>CAJBPJ010000006.1 GCA_903957465.1 uncultured Opitutia bacterium | reverse complement strand
TGTGACCGCGGTACGCATCCATGGCGTCGATAAATCTTTTGGACCTGCCGAATCAGCGGTGATGGCTCTTAAGCAGGTAGACTTCGAGGCCCGACAGGGCGAACTCATCATGCTCGTTGGCCCTTCAGGCTGCGGTAAGACGACCTTGCTGTCTGTTATCGCCGGAACTTTGCGTGCAGACGCCGGCACCACAGAAGTTTTTGGCCAACGTTTGGACGGATTATCACAAGAAGAGCTGACAGCCTTTCGCCGGAAGAACCTCGGGTTTGTTTTCCAATCCTTTAACCTTATCCCCACCCTTAGCGTCCGCGAAAATGTGATGGTGCCATTGCTTATCCAGGGAGCATCCTATGCAGAAGCTGCGGCTAGAGCTGGCGCTATCTTGGCTAAAGTAGGGCTAGAAGGGCGCGAAGACGGATCAGCGACGGCACTCTCTGGCGGGCAACAACAACGCGTGGCGATTGCTCGGGCACTGGTTCATGAACCGCCCCTCTTAATTTGCGACGAGCCGACTTCCGCTTTAGATAAAGACACCGGCGGCAAAGTCATGGAAATGATTCGTGAGCTCTCTCATTCACCCAATCGCTGCGTTATCGTGGTAACGCACGACCAGCGGATATTCCGTTTTGCAGACCGCATTGCAGAAATGGAAGACGGGCGTATCAGTCGCGTCGTTGACGACCCTCGCCAACTCGAAACACCTTCTTACTAAACTTATGAAACTCCCCCCTAAGCGCGTTTGGCTTATTGCGCTGGCTGCCGCTGGTGCAATTGCCGCCATCCAGCTTGCATCAAATGCCGGACATACACCTCCCATCACGCCACCACCGTATCAGCCAGCAGTCCGTGCCAAAGAGGGCTTACTCTCTGCTGCTGGCTTAGTTGAAGCCGTTGCCGAGAACACGCTCGTGGGCGTACCCATGGCCGGCGTCGTGCAAACAGTGTCTGTTAAGGTGTCTGAAAAAGTTAAAGCAGGAGACCCTCTGCTCACGCTCGACACGCGCGAACTTGTGCCTGCGTTGGCGGTTGCAGAAGCTTCCGCGGCACGCGCCGAAGATTCTGCGCGTCGTATGGCGTCGCTCGAAGGCACTGGCGCAGTTTCCGCTTCTGTAATGCAAGATGCACGCTTGGCTGCGCAAGAAGCTCGCGCACGCGCAGCTTTAGCGAAGGCCAGTCTCGAGCGCGCAATCATTCGTTCGCCGATCGACGGAACAGTTTTGCAGGTTAACGTTCGCGTGGGCGAGTTTGTCAGCGCTGGCGGCAAGGTCCCCGTTATTATCGGCGACATCTCTCGCCTGCAGATCCGTTGCGATATTGATGAGCAGATGGCCCCGCGCATGCGCGAGAATCTCCCTGCTAAGGGCTATTTAAAAGGAGAAGTTAATAAAGCGGGCGAAGCTGATCGATCCATCCCGCTGCGCTTCGTCCGCATCGAACCTTTTGTGGTTCCTAAAGTTTCACTCACCGGGGGAAGCGCCGAGCGCGTCGATACACGCGTACTCCAAGTTATTTACCAATTTGATCGTCCAGCCGACCGACCTGTATTTGTCGGCCAACAGATGGATGTCTATATCGATGCCTCGACTGAAGCTTCCAAGTAAAGCGCTCTTAGCCGCGGCACTCCTTGCGGGGTGCGCGACTCCATCGGAGCGACCTGATAGCACCGCGCTGTCAAAAGACGTGCATTGGTCTGCTGAAAGTGCCGGGCAACGCGCGTCCACGGAATGGTGGAAATCTTTCGGCGATCCTAACTTAACCGAACTCATCACCCGCGCTCTCCAAGATAGTCCTGACATGGCGATTGCCGCTGCCCGCGTTCGGGAAGCCCGCGCGAGCGTGACGGCCACCGATGCTGATTTGTTGCCACGGCTAGACGCCAATCTCGCCCTCCAGGATCAACGCATTTCCGGCGAAACCGGTCGCAACTTTCCTGGCTTGCCGCGGCGCAGCAGTGTTACCTCTGTCGGCGTCCAACTGTCATGGGAGATAGATTTATGGGATCGTGCCGGATCACTTTCTAAAGCTGCTCTCAATGAAGCCTATGCGGCAGGGCTTAATGAAGCTTCCGCCAGAGTATCGCTCGCTGCGGAAGTCGCCCGCACATGGTTTGCCGTTCGACTTCACCGCGAAAACTTAGCCTGTCTCGAAGCCGAGTTTGCCGCACATATGGCAGAACTGGCACATACGGAAAATCGCTTTAAGGCCGGCATTATCGACGGGGATTTTGTCTCCGCTGCGAAACTTGCTGCAGCCCAGGCGAAAGCTGCCGAAGCCGATGGACGTCGCCGACTGGCTTCAGCTGAAAACGCTCTGCGCGTTCTCATTGGCGTACCGGTTGGCGTCGCTTTGCCTGCGACGACAGCGAATCTTACCGGTCCAGCGACACTTTCAATTGCGATGCCTGAAATGGGCGCAGGCGTGCCCAGCGATCTCTTATTGAATCGTCCTGACATCCAAGCCGTCGAGCGACAGCTCGATGCTTCGCTTGCACGGGAAGGCGTCGCTCGCGCTAACTATTATCCACGACTGATGCTTATCGGCGATGCGGGTTGGCAGGCAGATCCCGCATCCCGTATTGGCCAGGGATCCTCAGGCTTCTGGAGTCTGACGCCGACACTCACGCTGCCGATTTTTGAGGGCAGTCGCAATGACGCTGCGCTCGAACAAGCCCAGGCACGTTTTGATATCGCCCGCAGTACCTATCGTAAAGCGGTGCTCAATGCATTTCGCGAAGTCGATGATGCGCTTGTCGACATGCGGGAGCTTGGCACCCAGGAATTACTCGCCAGCAAAGTTGTCGAAGCCGTTCGCGAGCGACTGGCGAATGCCGAGGCTCGGGTGAAAGCCGGACTCGCCAATGAATCCGAAGTTCTTTCTTCGCGACTCGATCTCTTTCTCGCACGTCGCACGCTCGCGGCTTACGGCTGGGAGCGTCGTCAAGCTGCGGTGCGTCTAGCGGCAGCG
>CAJBPJ010000005.1 GCA_903957465.1 uncultured Opitutia bacterium | reverse complement strand
TCAGGAGGACTCAATGAAAAAATTAGGATACGGAAATGTCACAGTTCTGTGTCCAAAGACACCTAGCATTGATAGCAATGAATTATGGGCGATTGTGAGTTCCTGTGACAAAACCGTCTCAAAGCGCAGGTTTGAAACCGGACAAACAAATACCCACAGGCAAGTCACACCCAAAGACCAAGGACGAAAAACGCGGATTAGATCTCCAGGGTCTTTTAGTCTCCGTCGGGATCCACAGCTTTCTTGTTCTCATCGCTTTTTTCTGGGTAATTTCCTCGTGGACAGATTTAAATCGCACGGAGCCGAGTACGTTTACAACCGGGAGCGGTGGTGGCAATAACGGCGAAAAAGCTCTGATTCGTGAACATAAAATAGAGCGTAAAAAAGCAACCACGCTAGCTAAGGAGGCCAGTCGCATCACCAGCAAAAGTGCGGATGCAAGTATTAGCCTTCCATCCTTACCTATATCCCAAACCGTTTCGCTTAACGCAGGGCTCATGAGCGGCGGATCCTCGAAGGGCTTCGGTGGCGGATCAGGTGGCGGCATCGGTGCAGGCCGCGGAGCCGGCGTGGGCAACGGGGTGAATTTCGTGGGTAAACCCGTGATGGGCGCCCGTATCGTTGCACAGCGCGTTGCCGTGTACATGGATGCCTCGAATTCTATGGAACGCTACCTGGACCGGGTAGAAGCTGAAATCAAGAAACAGTTCCCCGAAGCCGATATCTACCTTTATAGCGGCATTTGGGTTAATGTCGCGGATGGCGCGGTCGTCGGCGGTAAAAAATATGACGGACCCAAAGGCCGTGGCGCCGGCGCCGGAGTGCGCGAGACAAAACCTGAGTCACTTACCTCGGCCGGACGAGTAATCTTCAAGAAATACGATGCAAACTTTCGGCAAGGCGATGTCGGCGCTTGGATTGATATCATGCGCGACGAGAGGGCTTACGACGCACTCGTCATCTTCTCGGATTTTCAAGACGGCGTCTCACAATACCGAAGCTCAAAGAGCAATAACAGTAGCGGCTTAGGTGAAAAAATCTATTGGGATGGCATGCGGTCGACTGATCCTTCGGACAGACGTAAGCCTGAGGAAAAGCGTTGGGAAAATGATTGGGTCAAGAGCTTCGCCGATGCCCTCAAAGATAAGGGCCCGAGACTTTATTGCTTTTCAACCCAAGTCGAACCTCAGCCCATCTTTAGTCGCTGCGTCGACGCCTCCAAAGGGCAAATCAAGATGGTCACTTGGCTGCGCACCGGGGGCAAACCTCCGCCCGAAGACCCCAACGCAGCGCAGACGACAAGTACGCAAGCACCCACAACGCAGGGCCGTCCCGATCGCTAAACTGCGTTAGTCACGCTGACGCCGGGCGCGATGCACCGCGATTGCGACCAGAACCGACCCGACCAGCGCCGAGAGCCAAGCTAGAGGGATCAGGCCAAAAGGTTCGTGCAAGAAGCCGTCGGCGTCGACGTATGAACCGATACGCCAATACATCACCACAAAGGTTGCCGCGAGCGCGAGCAGGAGCGCGCCTGCGATAAGCATCGGACTGGGACGTGGCCGTTGATTCGACATAACTTAAGCAAGAAAAGTCACCGTACTAATCATCGACGCTGACGAACCGCCTCAAAGAGACAAATAGCTGCGGCCGTAGAAACGTTTAAAGAATCCGATAGACCGG
>CAJBPJ010000004.1 GCA_903957465.1 uncultured Opitutia bacterium | reverse complement strand
ACCAGGGCGAAGACCGTCCCCAATAGAGAAACTGACGTCATACTGAGCCATGAGCTCACAAATGTCGTCCCAGTGGGTATACAGGAAGTTCTCTTTATGGTGCGCGAGGCACCACTTTGCTAAAATTGATCCGCCACGTGAGACAATACCTGTGACCCGGCGTGCCGTTAGAGGAATATAGGCTAAACGTACACCTGCATGGATAGTGAAGTAGTCCACACCTTGTTCGGCTTGTTCAACCAACGTGTCACGGAAGATTTCCCATGTAAGGTCTTCCGCACGACCGTTAACCTTCTCTAAGGCTTGATAAATAGGGACAGTACCAACGGGCACAGGGCAATTTCGCAAAATCCATTCGCGGGTTTGGTGGATATTTTTGCCGGTCGAAAGATCCATTAAAGTGTCGCCACCCCATCGTACCGACCAGCGCATCTTCTCAACTTCCTCTTCAATCGAAGATGCGACCGCCGAGTTTCCAATGTTTGTGTTAATCTTAACCAGGAAATTTCGTCCAATAGCCATCGGCTCCAATTCAGGGTGATTAATATTCGCAGGAATAATTGCTCGGCCCCTTGCAACTTCATCACGTACGAATTCGGGCGTAATCACTTTGGGAATCGCAGCACCCTGAGACTGACCGGGGTGCTGGAATCCTAGGTGACTACGGCCAAGCTTCGACGCGTCAGCAACCTGCTTGAGGAGAAGGTTCTCCCGAATGGCGATATACTCCATCTCAGGTGTAATGATTCCTTGGCGGGCATAGGCCAATTGGGTCGGACGACAGCCTGGCTTACCTCTTAAGACTTGTCGTTGACTGCGGTCAAAATGGACAAGTCGCGTACGGCTTTCTGCACGGGTCGCCGTTTCAGCATGCTTAGCTGATAAATAGCCATCATCGATCGGCTTCGTGGCGCGACCGGGAATGACTTCCACATCGCCTCTCTCCATGATCCACTGAGAACGGATAAAGGGTAATCCTTTTTCGACGTCGCCGTGGAAATCCGCATCACCCCATGCACCGGACGTATCATAAATCCGTACGGATTCATTCGGCAGAAGCGTGCCATCGGTTTTGCGCGTAGGGTCAAGAGTGACTTCGCGCATCCCTACGCGTATATCGGGTCGTGAGCCTTGGACGTATACGCGTCGAGACTTAGGGAAAGAGGTAGGTTTGTTGTCGTTGACCATGGTAAAAGAAATGAAAGTACGCACGTAAAGCGTACCTGGGATGTGGCTGAAGGGTTCACTTCCTACGGCGCGGTTGCGCATCAGGTACGGAGGGTTCGCGGGGAAAGCCCCAGCATCTCAGTCCTACTAACCTAAGGACTCCCCTGTGCTGCCTTCGAAGGAACAGGTGCATTAAGGGGGTGAATTCGGGGCATGCAAGGTCAAGGTGCTCAGTATTCCTTCTTCCACGCCTGCCATCCTTTCATAGGCTGACTACAACATATGGCATTGCTTGAAATTGTCGCCTACTCCTACGCCTCAGCCAAAGCGGCTGCCATGGGCGGTGCCGACCGGATTGAACTTTGCGAGAACACCGCCGAAGGAGGGACAACACCAAGCCTCGGCACCATCGAGGCCGTACGAAGAATCGGGAGAGTCAAACTCCACGTCATGATCCGACCACGTGGTGGCGACTTCCTGTATGATAAGGACGAATTTGCTATTATGCTACGTGACACAGAAGTCGCAAGGAAAGCAGGGGCAGATGGAATCGTCATTGGCATTCTCAAATCAGATGCAACGGTCGACGTCGAACGCTGCCGACAACTTGTCGAGGCTGCTGGCGGGATGAATGTAACCTTCCATCGTGCATTTGATTGGGCCATTCGTCCACTCGAGGCACTAGAGGATATTCTTAAAACCGGCTGTAATCGCATTCTTACCTCTGGACAAAAACCTAACGCGCTCGCGGGTGCTGAGCGCATCGCTGAACTTGTTAAAGCTTCGCGTGGACGTATCTCCATCATGGCAGGCGGGGGAGTAAATGAATCCAACGTCGCTGAAATCATACGTTTAACCGGTGTCACTGAAGTTCATGGATCCTTACGGGGTATACAACAAAGCCAGATGCAAATCCGCCCCCCCGATGTATCCCTCGGTGCCCCACCCGATTGGCCAGCCGATGCAATCCCTGTAGCCGACACCAGCCGCGTTCGGGCTATACGCAACACTCTCGATAAAGCCTGATGCGCCACCTAATCTGCTGTCTGACCTGGATGACGCTAACCTGTTCAGCGCAAATGCTGAATGGCGAGTGGCTTTACCGCCCAACTGAAGCGCTATCGGGTACCGAAAACCCCTGGAAACCCGTAGACCGTGGAGCCGTTGAACGCGGGAGCTTCTCCATCTATCGACAACTCATCCTTGAAGGCCTGCCAGACCCCTATCGAGATGCGAACGAAAAGAATGCTACCTGGATAGATGAGAAAACAGATTGGGATGTCGGCGTATTGTTTGATGTTTCCGCCGCACACCGTGACAAAAAACACGTCGAGCTTGTCTTCGACGGCTTAGATACTTTTGCGGAAGTATACCTAAACGAAAAACAAATCCTTGAAGCAGAAAATTCATTTCGCACATGGATTGTGCCGATTGAAAGCACGCTGAAATCAGGTAAAAACGAACTTCTGATACGTTTGCTTTCACCCGGGAGAGAAAGCCTTGCCCGTTATATACGACTTCCGGCCGAGTTGCCTGAAAACGCCCGCGTAACCGCCCGCAAGGTGCAGATGCAGTTCGGGTGGGACTTTGCCCCACGTTTACTCGGATCAGGCCTGCGCTTCCCTGTGCTGCAGTCATGGAACGACGCTATTGTCCGTTCGAGCTGTGTGGTAAGCGCTGAACGCCCCAAACTCATTCTAGGTGAGTCTGT
>CAJBPJ010000003.1 GCA_903957465.1 uncultured Opitutia bacterium | reverse complement strand
GAGCATAGCCGTGCCCTTGGTATCGCCGTCCAACGTGCGATTAGCGGATTAGACGAAAAGACCCGCTCGCTGAAGGCCCGTACAATCACGTCACTCGAAGGTATCGTTGCGGATTTAACAACCCGTGCGGAAAACCTTCGTGAGGCTGCAAGCGAACAAGCTGAACTCGCCAGCGAAACGGTTGAGGATGTCCGTAAGATTTTTAGGGATGCCTCTGAGCAGCTTGATTCGCTTCGCTTAGACTCAGCACCGTCGGTCGCCTAAGGCATGGCGGGCGTCTCTCCCGCTCGACTCGACCGTATGCGGTCTGTGCTCGAGCGGAGGACACGTCGGCTCCTCTTGGTTTTGGATGACGTCCATAAAGCGCGCAATGCGGGCGCGCTTTTGCGTACCGCAGATGCGGTCGGCATTCAGGAAATTCATGCCATCGAAAATCGTTCGCCTTTTTTAGACGACCCGGAGACTTCCGTTGGGGCAGGGCAGTGGCTCGATCTGGTCACGCACCGTCGCGATGATTTCCCGCCACAGCATAAATTACATCCACCTGAAGTTGCCCTCGAGCCGGGTGCCCAAGAAAACGTACGGCGGACTTTGGTGTCTCTCAAGGCACGTGGCTATCGTATCGCTGTTTCTGATTTATCAGCCGACTCGATTTCGCTCGATCAAGTTCCAGTCAATCAGCCGCTAGCCTTGGTTGTCGGCAATGAATTTGCAGGAGCGTCCCCCGTCGCACGCGAGCTTGCTGACTTCCGGTTTAGCATCCCGATGCATGGATTTGCCCAGAGTCTGAACTTGGCGGTTTTTGCCGGTATCGCTTTGCATGCACTGGCTGAGCGCATGCGGGCCCTTCCGAATTGGCCGATGGAACCCGAAGACCAACAGGCTACCCTTGCGCGCTGGATAGCGGATCAGGCGTAAAGCGAGATCAGGGCGGTCACCTGTTGTTCGATCGCTGGCAGGGCTTCGGTGGGCTCAATTTCGTCGATATCTTGGACGTCCCAGTACTCGATGCGGTCAACCCATTCAGGGTGAGCTTGTAGCATCATCGCGCGGTGCTCATGGCGCCTCAAGGCGACAGCTCGACCGGCTTTTTCTAAGTCTCCAACCGTCAATTGGATGGGTATGGCCCCTGTTAGGTGCTCTGCAATGCCCAGGGCTGCCAGGCGCTTGGAGGTGTTCGGAGATAGGCGGGTAGGTTCATCGGCCACCATAGAGGTCAGCAAACCCCTAGAAAACGCCCTTATAGCCAGCCCTCGTTGGCTTGCGTGCCAGTTGAAGACAGCCTCGGCATGGCGGCTACGGTAGAAGTTGCCCGTGCAGATAAAGAGCACGGGGGGAGGTGAATCTGCGCTTGTGCGGCTCATGGGCTTAGGTATCAATTACATACTCTTACATTAATCCTATGGCACGCAACCTGTTCATCCTCTCCGCCCTCACTCTCCTCGCTGGTTGCAGCACCCCTGAGCTTCCCCCGAGCTCCAGCGGCGCCGAAGCCTTCGTACCCTCGACGGCCGCTCCTGTTGGTCCTGTGACGACCACAGCTCCTACAGCTCCTTCAGAAGTTCCTGCGAAGAAGAAACTTCCTTTAGGCACTGTCCGCCAGAAGTAATCTAGGCTTCATTGCCTTGAATAAAGACCCCGCCAAGCGGGGTCTTTTGTTTAAGGACTTCGAGATTGTATTCACGCTCGCACGACGTCCTCGCTAAACGCTAACTTCACGTATGCAGCCTTACACTGAGAGCGGCACGCCCTGTATCCGGTGGCAAATTGGTTCATCGACATTTGAGGTTTGTCCCACGCGGGGCGCACGTCTGTTGCGTTGGTCAATGGATCTTCCTTCGGGCCCGCGCGAAGTCATCTACTGGCCGAAGGACGCTAACTGGAATAAATTCGAAGCGGTGCGTGGGGGTAATCCTATTCTCTTTCCTTTTATGGGTCGGACGTATGCCGATGGCGAAAAATTCGCCTGGAAAGATGAAGACGGCGTGCGACGTCCGATGCCTCACCACGGTTTTGCGCGTGATGCGACATTCGTCGTTCAAGAAAGTGGCCCGCGACATTTTATTGCAGAGCTAGTCCCCGATGCACGTGCACAAGCCGCTTACCCTTTTGCTTACAGTTTCCGTGTTCGCTACGATTTTTCCGAGTTACGCCTGCGTTGTACCTTCGAGCTCGAGAACCGCCATACCCATAGGATTCCATGGTGTGCCGGGCACCACTTTTACTTCACTTTACCCTGGCACCCTGGCCTTGATCGCCGCGACTACCAGTTGCGCTTACCCGCGCGTAAACATTGGCGGCATGCTGCCGATGGTAAGCTCGTTCCTTTTGCGGAGATGAAGGGTGCGAACGAGGTAGATTTTGAAGACACTCGCTTGCTGGATTGTATCTTCACAGGCCTCAAGAGCTCGGAAGTCCGGTTTGGCCCTCGTTCTGGCGAAGAAGATGTCATCGTGCGCGTTGGCGAAGAGCCTATTCCCGATGCCTGGGCAACGGTGGTAACATGGACTGAGTCTCCGGAGTCGCCCTTCTTTTGTGTAGAGCCATGGATGGGGCCGCCTAATAGCCCAACGCATGGCCATGGCATTCGCTACGTCGAGCCAGGTGCGACCGACACTTTTGTGACCGAGGTTTCGCTTGCTTAAAGCTTACTCGGCCTTGCGCACCTCGATGGTTCCGCGGCCATCGTACCAACCTTGGCCACGTGCTTGAATTCGCAGAACGACACTGTCTGTTGAGCGCGGTGCTGCATCGACACGAATTCGCAGGGGTTGGCGCGGGCGACTCTCGGATAAAGAAACTTCTTTACCGTTTACCACTAGGGCAACCGACCGCACCTCTAGGCCCCAGCCTTTGAATTCGACGAAATAGTCCCCAGTTAATGAAAGCTTACTGCGCGCATCAATTTCCATGGCAGTAAAGTCAGGTCGCATATCCCAGCCATCCCAGAACCAGCCACGTAGTTTGACGGGTTGTGAATGAAAGATGCCCAAATTACGTGCGCCTTTGCCAAGCTCGCTGCGCGGATCGACGGATTGGAGTTGGGCTAAGGTGTTAAGCGCTTCGACAGGTTTGCCGCTTCGACGCAAGGCTGCGAAACGCGCCGCCAGTATTTGTTGGCGCTGCTCAGTGGTGATACGGTTATTCGCAAGACGTTTATCACACTCACGAATAGCTTCAGAAACTTTCTGTTCATCACAAAGCTTCAAAACCGTTCCTTCGAGAAACGAGAGGTCATCAAACTCATAACGTAATCGCCAGCCTGTTGAGTCAGTCGGATCCAGTTTAGCAATTTCTTGAACTAGCCCTTTGAATTGGTCGCGCGAAAATTTCATATCTATCTCAGCGAGTGCAGCACCGAGGACGTTTGCCTTTCGAGTGCCGTCGTGTTTGCCGGCTTCGTTGAGCTTCGAGCGCATACGATCCACCGCATTTCGCCCTGTCGCCAAACGTGCTAATAAGGTCGCTGAGTCCCTTGCTTCAGCGCCGGCGACAGAGGCGTAGACGCGTCCCTCAGTGTCTGCGAGGACAACAGCGGGCAAATTCCAAGGGCG
>CAJBPJ010000002.1 GCA_903957465.1 uncultured Opitutia bacterium | reverse complement strand
GCACTGCCGCTACCCGTCATGAACGCTGAAATACCAAGCGAGGATTTGAGTGCGGCAAGGCCTCTCGCAAGCTCAGGGTGCCGGGCGAAGACGGGAGCCTGCAGGCTATTACCGAGTTTAACAACGGCGTCTGGATTGGGTAAGGCGGCGGCCAAAGCAACTTCCGCATCCGACTCTTTAATATAGCTGCCGTCAGCAACGAGCCAACCGTAAGCATGTGCAGTGGAAACTCCGAAGGCCGGTTTTATCAAGAGCACGTGACGTCCATGATAAGCAGCAGTCTGTGAAGCGGAAATCGGACTTAATAACTCACCACGCTGACGCATCACCATCGGTACAGGGTCGATAAAAAATGCACAGTCGGAACCAACGGATGTCGCGAGTTCATGCAAGCGGACGTTGTCGAAAGGACGACCCGATGCCGTGTTGAGTAGACGTAGTGCACAGGCGGCATCCGAACTACCACCACCTAGGCCAGCACCATGTGGTATGCTTTTACTTAAAGAAAAATGTCCATGGGGCGCAGACGGATAAGCTGCACGAAAGACAGCAGCTGCACGCAGCACCAAGTTTGATCCATCAACGGGAACGGATGTATCGTCACAGTCCATCGTATCGACAACGCCACCGGGCGAAAATTCCAACGTATCGGCAAGCGTAAGCGGGACGACACAACTGACGAGCCGATGAAATCCATCAACTTCCCGCCCCACGACAGCAAGGGAGAGGTTAAGTTTGGCTGGGGCTCGCAGGGTGAGCTTCACACCAACACGTTGGTCAGTCACTTGCGTGTGGCAACCCTGCACCCTTGGGATATACGGGAACTATTGAGGCAGGCAGTTGTCCGCCTTGAAGTCGCCATGTGCATAGCCCTATCCCGCATCGTTTTTTGCCTGATGGGTCTGTCCTTGGCTGCGGCTATCACAAACGCAGCTGAGGCACTACCACTTGTCGAGGCTCGCAAACAATTTACCGGCTGGGATCGTTCAATGTATAACGGCCTGCTTTATAACACAGAATGGTCTGAAGATAGCACACGCTTCGCGTACGATTGGTGGAAAGATGATGGTATACGCGTAAGGCGAGAAGTCGATTGCACGACAGGTGCGATCCGCGAGTTCCTGCGAGATGAATCTCCTAAGACACATAAGCCTGTACCGACAAAGACGCGCGGTAAATCGCGGTCACGTATTGAAAAAATCGTTGATGCTGGCACCTCTAGTTTTACGTCTAGTAATCAAAAATGGAAGGTTCGCACGACGGACAATATCCTAGTCATCGAGTCGGGAATTACAGGCGATAATACATCGCGTCGACTTGCACCGTCGGTAGGCCCAGAAGCTTTTTGGGAAGGCACGCCGCGTTGGTCGCCCGATGGCAACCACTTCGCTATTTGGTTATCGCGCAAAGTTGACACGCGTAAACTAACCGTTCGCGAAGCTTCGACAGGTAAAGAAACAACCACAAGTTATGCGGTGGCGGGTGATACGTTACCAGAAAGTAGAGCTTGGGTCTTCTCAGCTGCCACAGGCGTTGGCACACCTGTACCGACAGAACTACTTGAGCATATTTACTCCGCTGATCGACTGGATTGGACGCCCGACGGCACACGCCTACGCACAGAATATGTTCTCCGTGGTTTTACTGGCTTTGGCATACTTGAATTTGATACCCG
>CAJBPJ010000001.1 GCA_903957465.1 uncultured Opitutia bacterium | reverse complement strand
CCTCAGTGATGTTCCAGCCAAATTCGTCAGTCGCTCCGTAGAGGTGTCCTTTACGTACGCCCCCACCTGCTAGCCACCAGCTATAGGCGCGGCCGAAATGATCTCGTCCGTTCGGGTTAGAGGTGGGTCCTTGTCCAAAGGGTGTCCGGCCGAATTCGCCACCCCAGATAACGAGGGTGTCATCGAGTAGTCCGCGTTGTTTGAGGTCCTTGACTAGAGCGGCGCTCGGTTGGTCGGTATCCCGGCACTGAATCTCGAATTGTGAATAGAGATTATTGTGTTGGTCCCAGCCAGCATGCATGAGTTGGGTGAAGCGTACGCCACGCTCGGCCAATCGTCGGGCAATCAAACAATTATTGGCATAGGTGCCGGGTATGAGAACGTCGGGGCCGTACATATCGAGGACTGACTTAGGCTCGTTTCGGAAGTCGAGTAGATCCGGTACGGAGGTTTGCATCCGGAAAGCCATTTCGTACTGCGAGACGCGGGTCTCGATAGTTGGGTCGCCGACCGCACCGAAGTGGGCGCGGTTAAGGGTTTGCATGTCCTCGAGTAGTTTTCTGCGGGCTTCGCGACTTGTGCCAGGTGGGTTGTTTAAGTAGGGAACAGGGTCGCCCGAACCACTAAAGCGTACTCCTTGATGCTTTCCTGGCAGGAAACCGTTCCCCCAGTAATGTTCGAAGAAAAGTTGTCCGCACGACTTTTGTCGGTCTGATGACGTCATAACCACGTAGGTTGGCAAATCTGCATTCATCGTTCCAAGCCCGTATGCCAGCCACGCCCCGAAGGCGGGTCGACCTGGAATCTGCGAGCCAGTCATAAAGAAGGTAACCCCAGGTGAATGATTTACCGCTTCGGTGTGGAGTGAACGTACGACACAGATTTCGTCGGCAATCGAACCAATGTGTGGGATGAGTTCGCTCAGTTCGCGCCCGCACTGCCCGTAGCGGCGGAAGGGACGCAAGGCCGGTACAGCGGGAAAGCTCTTGTAGGCGCTCGACATGGTAGAGAGTCGCGTTTCACCCCGTATACTCGCTGGAATATCCTTACCTGCGTATGTTCTTAGTGCAGGTTTCTCATCAAACAAATCGACATGTGAAGGTCCACCTCCTTGCCAAAGGCAAATCACTCGTTTTGCTTTAGGTGCGAAGTGGGGTAATCCAGGCAATGCGCCGATGGCGTTAGAGCTTCCACCAATTGATGGTAAAAGATCTTTGGCGAGGAGGGAGGAAAGTGCGACGGTTCCGATTCCTTGGATAGATGCACTCAGAAAACTACGCCTAGTCATGGCTGCGCGCCATTCGGAGGGAGACAAAAGATGAGGGCTCATGTTATTCGCGGGTCTGGGCTGCGTCGAGATTGAGCAGTCCGAGGCATGTAGCGGTTAATGCGGCGTGTTCAGCCTCAGGGATATTCGTATCGCGCGGAACTGTGCCGACTGCAAGCAAGGCGCTCGCTGCTTTCGGGTCAGCAACATAAATTTGGCGCTGCGTCGACAGCATCCGCACGATGAGCGACTGTTCTGTTTCGTCAGGTGCCCGCCCCAGTACAATCTGAAAAGCAGTCGTCATGCGCGTGACGTCATTTGTGCCGGCTCGCCAAGCACGTGCGGCAAGATTACGCGATGCCTCAACCCATGTGGGGTCGTTTAGCATAGCGAGTGCGTGCAAGGGTGACGCGGTGGGCGTCATCCGCACGCGACAGACTTGGCGTGAAGAAGTGTCGAAGAGATTAACGGGTGCGATCGTACGTCGCCAGAAGGTGTAGAGGCTACGGCGATGCAAATCTTTCCCTGTCGACGTCGGATAGGTAAAGTCACGTTCCTTGGTAATAGCTAAACTAGCCCATGGGTTCGGCGGCATATAAGGATAGACAGGCGGGCCACCCACTTTGGTCTCGAGAAGTCCGCTTGTTGCGAGTGCGACATCGCGCAAAATGGGTGAAGGTAAGCGGAATCGTGGAGCCCTTGCTAGAAGCCTGTTCTCAGGGTCATTCGTGAGATGTTCGGCGGTGACTCGACTCGATTGACGGTAGGTCCGGCTAGTTACAATCAGTCTTTGTAGCGCTTTTATGCGCCATCCGGACTCACGAAATTCGACTGCGAGCCAGTCAAGCAGTTCAGGATGGCTGGGTGGCTCTGATTGTACGCCGAAGTTTTCTGATGTACGGACGAGTCCCGCCCCGAAGAAGTGCTGCCACTGTCGGTTAACCTGCACGCGTGCTACAAGAGGGTTGGCAGGGTCGAACATCCACCGAGCCAGTCCAAGTCGGTTGGCGGGCGTGCCAACAAGTGGAGCTGGTAGGAATGCCGGAGTGGCGAAATTCACTTTATCTCGGGGCGCACTGTAGTCACCTCGTTCTAGAATGTAGGTGTCACGTTTCTTCGCATCGCTCATCACCATTGCCTTCGGCACCAACTTGCGCAACTCGGCCAATCGTGCTTGCGCGCCCTTGTCGCCTTTGTCGGCGCGTGGAAGTAGCTCAGCGATTTCGGTTTGTTGGAGCTCGCTCGGTATTTCGAGTACGGGTGTGTCGAGGCGAATCCGGCCTTCGTTTAAATGTGGTACGCCCTTCTCTGGTACTTGGTTAAAAGCAGCTAGAAAGCTATAGTAGTCACGAGATGTGATAGGGTCGTACTTATGGTCGTGGCACTGTGCGCACGAGAGAGTCAACCCGAGCCAGGTCGTGGCTGTGGTATCGACGCGATCAAAGAGTCCTACAAACCTCTGTTCCTCCTCGATGTTACCGCCTTCGCCATTCAGGATGTGATTACGATTAAAAGCGGTGGCGAGTATTTGACCCCGAGAAGCATTCGGAAGGAGATCCCCCGCCAACATCTCTGTGCTTAGTTGGTCGAAGGGTTTGTCTGCGTTTAACTGGTCGACTAGCCAGTCGCGCCAAAGCCATTGGTATGTGTCGCCGTCTTGCTGGAAGCCGTTGCTGTCCGCGTAACGGGCGGCATCGAGCCAGGGCAACACCATCGCTTCCCCGTAGTGAGGTGAAGCCAGCAAACGATCCACTTGGCGTTCATAGGCGCCGGGTAAGCGGTCGGCGAGAAAGCTCGCGGTTTCCTCTGGTGTCGGCGGCAAGCCCGTCAAGTCGAGCGAGAGTCTTCGCAGAAGCGTCTCCTTGGGAGCTTCTGGCGACCAATCCATGTCCGCACTTTGGAGGCGCTCACCTATGAAACGGTCAATGGGGTTATTTTCAGTAATCTTGGGGAGCTGAGGGCGACGCGGCGCAACGTACGCCCAGTGCTCGCTATACACGCCCCCCTCGGCAATCCATTGTCGAAGGATCTTCCGTTGCGCAGCCGTCACAGTCCGGTGCGAGTCAGGCGGGGGCATTACATCTTCAGCGTCAGTGGTCTCCAGTCGGCGAATCATCTCACTGGCCTCTGGATTTCCTGGAACGATTGCTTTTGCTGCTAGTACGTTTGATCTGATATCCAGTCTAAGGTCAGCCTTGCGCTTGGCGGCGTCGGGCCCGTGACAGTACAGGCAGTTCTCGGAGAGAATGGGCCGTACCTCCGCGTTAAAGTTGATGGCATTTTTAGCTTCCCCGCACGCTAGCAGGAAGACAAGCACCAGCGGTATTGCTGTGCCTATGGCTAGTATGTTGCGCCAGCTTCGTTGCATACACCCATGCGACAGTACGTAACTGTGCATGTTCCGTACAATACCGTCCGTGGTAAAGAGAGAATCGCCCCTCAGTTTTCTGGCGAGAAGCCGTGATGTGCGAGGAAGTCGGTAACGGCTTCTGCCAACGACGGGCGCATTGCGGTAGGTGCCGACTTTATCCCTTCCGCCGCACAGGTTAGATAGCCAATCTTGCGATAGACATCAGCGGAGATGTCACGTGTCTCAGTCCAACGCTGAAGTGCCGCTGCCGCCCGAGCCCACTCGGTCCATTCTTGATCTGCAGCCTTAGCAGCTTCAATTAAAGTCGAGAGAGGGGAGCCGTTGAGCAGTCGTAAGACAGCTTCCGCATCTTCGTGGCCGATGGCTTTCACGAGCGCGTCTGGGCTACTCATG